>NZ_BAABIL010000396.1:0-14417 GCF_039542765.1 Kineococcus glutinatus | reverse complement strand
GGTGCTTGGCGCTGTCGTAGAGCAGGTGCAGCACGTTGGAGCCGAAGACCGCCGCCAGGGTGGCCGCCGCGGTCCGGGTGAGCCGCGGCGCCAGCACGCTGCCGGCGACGAGACCCGTCGCCGTCCACATCGACGTGCAGAACGGGCAGGTGACGAGCTCGCCGACGGCGTGGCGCAGACCGCTGCCGCGCACCTCCTCCTGCACCTCGCCCTCGCCGGCGGAACCGGTGTGCCGGGTGAAGGGCGCCCGGAACGGGGAGGTCACCGCGTCCTTGGTGATGAGCCGGCTGGCCTCGTGCGCGGCGACGGTGAGCAGCGCCAGGTCCTGCGCACCGATCCGCTCCGGCAGCCGCACCCCCCGGGCCCGACCCCACAGCGCGGCGGCGCCCACGGCACCGCCGTAGACGCCCACCAGCGCCAGGAACCCGCCGAGGGGGCGCTCCTCGACGTCCTCGCCGCGTCCCTCCCCCCCGCTCCCCTCGTAGTCGCGCTGCAGGGCGTGCAGGCGCTCGTGCGCCGCCGACAGCGCGGAACCGGCCTTCACCGCTGGACCTCCCGGGTCGGGGCGACCGCCTCGCCGGGCGCCTCCTCACCGGGAGGTACCTGTTCGCGGCGGTCGCAAACGTGCCCTCGCCGGGCGGGCTCAGCCGGTGCCCGGCCGGTCGACCCGGTAGACGACGTGCAGCGGGTCGTCCACCGGGTTCTCCGGTGCCAGCGGCCCCTCGGCGACCCGGCGGAACCCGGCCTTCTCCAGCACCCGCCGGGAGGCGGTGTTGGCGGCCACGACGGGCACGACCACCGCGGGGGCGTCCGGGTGGTCGACCCAGGTGCGCCGCACGGCCGTCGCGACGAGCCGGGTGCCCAGGCCCCGCCCGCGCAGCGCCTCCTCGCCGAGGAGGTAGTCGATGCAGACCGCCCCGGCGGGCACGTCGACGAGCGCCGACAGCTCCGCGAGCTCCTCGGGGTAGTCCTCGATGCGACAGCGCTGCAGCAGGCCCACCGGGCGGCCGTCGAGCAGCACGACGAGGTCCTCGCCGGGTTCCTCCCCGCGCACGCTCGGGCCGAAGTCCCTCGCCACCGCCTCCGGGGAGGTCTCGTGGTGCCACCAGCGCCGCACGCGGGGCTCGGCCAGCCACCGCCCCAGCAGCGGCAGGTCGGCGGCGGTGAGCGGGCGCCACGCCAGGGCGCCGGTGAGGACGTCGGGACCGGGTCCCACCGCGTCGACCACGCCACCTCCCGGGTGCGCCCGCACCGGGCGGGCGGTTCGATGGTGCCACGCCGAGGACCGGGGGAGCCCGTGAGCGCCAGCACCGCCTTCCAGCCCACCCGCCGCGAGGACGTCCGCCTCCTCACCGGCACCGGCCGCTACGTCGCCGACCTCGCGGTGGACGGCTGCCTGGAGGCCGCCTTCGTGCGCAGCCGGCTCGCGCACGGGCGGGTGCGCCGCGTCGACGCCGCCCCGGCCCGCGCGGTGGCCAGCGTCGTGCCCGCGCTGGCCGCCGCCGCCCTGCCCGGGCGGTTCGTCGTGCCCCCCTTCGGGCAGCCCGGCGTCGCGGAGGGCCGCGACTGGGAGGTGCTGGCCGGTGAGCGGGTGCGCCACGTCGGCCAGCCCCTCGCCGTGGTGCTCGCCGCCGACCGCTACGCCGCCGAGGACGGCGCCGACGCCGTGGTCGTCGACGTGGACCCGCTGCCGGCCCTCGTGGGCCCGCAGGCCGCGGCCGCCTCGGACGTGCAGCTGTTCGACGGGCTCGGCAACGTCGTCGTGGAGCAGGACCACGGCGAGCCGGTGCCGCAGGAGGTGTGGGCCGCGGCGCACGTCGTCGTCGAGGCCACCTACACCCAGCAGCTGCTCGCCCCGGTGCCCATGGAGTCCCGCGCGGTGCTCGCCGCGCCCGACGGCGCCGGTGGCCTGCGCGTCTGGTGCTCCCACCAGGCGCCGCACCGGTTGCGCGACAACCTGGGGCAGGCGCTGCGGCTGCCGCCGGACCGGGTGCGCGTCACCGTGCCCGACGCCGGCGGGGCCTTCGGCTCCAAGAGCGCCACCTTCCCCGAGTACCTGGCCGTCGCGCTGCTGGCGCTGCGGCTGGGCCGGCCGGTGCGCTGGGTGGAGGACCGCGCCGAGGCGTTCAGCGCCCACACCCACGGCCGGGGGCAGCGCCAGCGCGTCCGGCTGGCCGCCGACCGGGACGGGCGGTTCCTCGCCCTCGACCTCGACGTGCTCGCCGACCTCGGCGCCTACCCGCACGTCGGTGTCGTCGTGCCCACCCAGACCGCGCTGATGGCCACCGGTGCGTACGCCACCGGGCACGTGCACGCCCGGGTGCGCGCCGTCGTGACGACCACCGCCCCGACGGCCCCCTACCGCGGGGCCGGCCGCCCGGAGGCCGCCTACGCGGTGGAGCGCACCGTCGAGGCCCTCGCCCGCCGCCTCGGCGCCGACCCGGTGGAACTGCGCCGGCGGAACTTCATCGCGCCGGAGCGGTTCCCGCACACCACGCCCACCGGCCGCACCTACGACTCCGGGGACTACGCCCGCGCCCTCGACGTGGCGGTGGACGCGCTGGAGCTGGACCGCTGGCGCACCGAGCGGGCGCGCCGCCGCGCCGAGCCGGGCGCCCGCCCGCTCGGCATCGGGTTCTGCAGCTACGTCGAGCGCACCGGCGGCGACGGGCCGCTGCTGCTGCAGGAGAACGGCAGCGTCGAGGCCCTGGCCGACGGGTCCTTCCTCGCCCGCTGCGGCACCTCCGCCACCGGGCAGGGCCACGAGACGGCGTTCGCGCAGGTCGTCGCCGACGCCCTCGGGGTGGACACCGCGCTGGTCCGCGCCGTCGACGGCGACACGGGGGAGGTGCCGCACGGGGTGGGGTCCTTCGCCAGCCGCTCGATGCAGATGGGCGGCGCGGCCCTGCACCTGGCCGCCCGCGAGCTCGTGGACCTCGCCCGGCAGCGCGCGGTGGCGTGGGCGGCCGCCGCCGGGCCGCCGGTGCCCGCCGGGTCCGCCACCTGGGACGCCGGGCGGCTCCTGCTGCCCGGCGGGCGCTGGATCGGCACCGGTGAGCTCGTCACGGCCACGGGCGAGCTGCGCGCCGACCACGTGTTCCGCCAGGAGGCGGCGTTCCCGTTCGGCTGCTACGGCGCCGTCGTCGAGGTGGACCCGGACACCGGTGAGGTGGAGGTCCTGCGGCTGGTGGCGGTCGACGACTACGGCACCGTCGTGCACCCCGTCATCACCCGCGGGCAGACCGTCGGCTCCCTCGTGCAGGGCCTCGGGCAGGCGCTCTACGAGGAGGTGCCGCACGACGGCGACGGCGTCCCCCTGCTCGCGGAGGGGTTGTTCGACTACCTGCTGCCCACCGCCTCGGAGGTGCCGCCCTTCGTGCTGCGCGAGACGCGGACGCCGAACCCGTCCAACCCGCTGGGCGCCAAGGGGGCGGGGGAGGCGGGGTGCATCGGCGTGCCGCCGGCCGTCGTCAACGCCGTCGCCGACGCCCTGCAGCTGGACGACCCGGACCTGCTGCAGATGCCGCTGACCCCGGCGCGGGTCTGGCGGGCGGCGCGCGCGGCGGGGGCGGCCTCGTGAAGTCGCCGTCGTTCGGGTACGTCGCCCCGGCGAGCACCGCCGACGTGGTCGACGCCCTCACGACCGGTTCGGCGGCGCCGGGCGGGGCCGTGGTCCTCGCCGGCGGCCAGAGCCTGCTCGTGGAGCTGCACCACCGCCGCGTGCGGCCCGCCCTCGTCGTCGACCTCGGCCGGGTCGGCGACCTCGGGGGCCTGGCGGTGGCCGGCGGGGAGCTGCACGTCGGTGCGCTGGCCCGGCACCGGGACGCCGAGCGCCCCGGCGCGGCTCCCGGCCCCCTCGGGCGGCTGCTGCCGCGGGTCGCCGAGCACGTCGCCCACCCGCCGGTGCGCGCCCGCGGCACCATCGCCGGTTCGCTGGCGTGGGGGCACCCGGCGGCCGAGTGGGGCGCCGTGGCGGTCGCCCTCGACGCCCGGGTCGACCTGCGCGGCGCGGGAGGCGGGCGCAGCGTCGCCGCGGCCGACTGGTTCCGCGGCCCGCACCGCACCGCGCGGCGCCCCGACGAGCTCGTGACCGCGCTCCGCCTGCCGCTGCCGCCGGCCGGCGCGGGGGTGGGTTTCGTGGAGCACCGCCGCACGGCCGCCAGCTACGCCGGGGTCGCGGTCGTGGCGGTGCTGGAGCTGGAGGGGCCCGTCGTGACCTCGGCCCGGCTCGGGGTCGTCGGCGCGGCCGACCGGCCGGAGCGCGCCGCGGCCGCCGAGGGGTTCCTGCGGGGTGCCGAGGCCGGCGAGGCGGCGTTCGCCCGCGCCGGGGAACTCGCCGCCCGGGACGCGGACCCCGTGGACGAGCCCCACCAGCCCGCCGACCACCGCCGCCACCTCGTCGGGGTGCTGGTGCGGCGCGCGCTGGGGCGGGCGCTGGCCGACCGGCGGAGCACCGACGAGGAGGAGGACGCGTGAGGGTCGAGTTCGACGTCAACGGGGAGCGGCGCAGCGTGGACGTCGAGCCCCGCCGCCACCTCGCGGACGTGCTGCGCGACGAGCTGGGGCTGACCGGCACCCACCTCGCCTGCGAGCACGGGGTGTGCGGCTCCTGCACCGTGCTGCTCGACGGGGAGGCGGTGCGCTCCTGCCTGCTGCTGGCGGTGCAGTGCGAGGGCCGCTCGGTGCGCACCGTCGAGGGGCTGGCGGACGGGGAGGGACCCGGCGGGCTGAACCCGCTGCAGCGGGCGTTCTCCGCCGAGCACGCGCTGCAGTGCGGGTTCTGCACACCGGGTTTCGTCGTGCTGCTGCAGGGCGCGCTGGAGCGGGACCCGGCGGTCTTCGACGACCCGGAGGCGCTGCGGCGGCTGCTGAGCTCCAACCTCTGCCGCTGCACCGGCTACGAGCCGATCCGCCGCGCGGCGCTGCGGGCGGCCGGCCGCGACCCGGACGCGGTCTGACGGGCGGGGTGCCCCGGTGATCGCCGCCGAGGAGCAGGTGCGCCGCGCAGCGCTGCCGCTGCGCGGGGAGGGCGACCTGGACCCGCTGCTGGAACGGGTGGGCGAGGCGCGGTTCGTGCTGCTGGGGGAGGCCTCGCACGGCACGCACGAGTTCTACGCCTGGCGCGCGGCGATCACCCGCCGGCTGGTGCTGGAGAAGGGGTTCTCCCTCGTCACCGTCGAGGGGGACTGGCCCGACTGCCACCGGGTGAACTGCTCGGTGACGGGGGCGCCCGGCGCGCCGGAGGACCCCGCCGAGGTGCTGGCCGGGTTCGGGCGCTGGCCGACGTGGATGTGGGCCAACACCGACGTGGTGGAGCTCACCCGCTGGCTGCGGTCCCACAACGACACCCTGCCCGCGGACGCGCGCGTGGGTTTCCACGGCCTCGACGTGTACAGCCTGATGGACTCCCTGCGCAGCGTCGTCGCCTACCTGCGCGAGCACGAACCCGGGCACGTCGACGCCGCGCTGGAGGCGCTACGCTGCTTCGAACCGCACGGGGAGGACGTGCAGCGCTACGCCGAGGCGACCCGGCTGGCGCCCAGCAGCTGCGAGGGCCCCGTGGTGGAGCTGCTGGCCCGGCTGCGCAGCGGCACCGACGGCACCGGGCACGAGCGCGACGCCCGCTTCGACGCCGAGCAGAACGCCCTCGTCGCCGCCGGGGCGGAGGCCTACTACCGCGCCGTGGTGCGCGGTGGTGCGCAGGCGTGGAACGTGCGCGACCGGCACATGGCCGACACCCTCGACCGGCTCGTCGCCCACCGCGGTCCCGGGGCGAAGGCGGTGGTCTGGGAGCACAACACCCACATCGGTGACGCCCGGTTCACCGACATGGCCCGCGACGGCATGGTCAACGTCGGCCAGCTCGTGCGCGAGCGCCACGGCGAGGACGACGTCGTGCTCGTCGGCTTCGGCAGCCACGGCGGCACCGTCGTCGCCGCGCGCGCCTGGGACGGCCCCTCCCAGGTGCTGCCGCTGCCGCCGGCGCACCCCGGCAGCGTGGAGGACCTCCTGCACCACAGCGGGATCGACCCGGCCGCCCTCTTCGTGTTCCCCACCGCCGGGGAGCTGCCGCGGTGGCTGACCGGGATCCGCGAGCACCGCGCCGTGGGCGTCGTCTACCAGCCCGAGCTGGACCCCACGCACAACTACGTGCCCACCGTGCTCGGCCGGCGCTACGACGCGTTCTGCTGGTTCGACCGCACCCGCGCCCTGACCCCCCTGCACGGCGAGCCGCCCGCCGCGGGCCCGGGGCACGGGGAGGACGACACCTGGCCCTGGGGCCAGTGACGGCCGGCCCCGCCGCCGCTCAGGCCGTCGCCAGCACCCGCACCGACCACGGTGCCAGCGGCAGGTGCGCCCCCGCCGCCAGCGCCGACGGGCCCCGCCGCGCCGCCGGCTCCAGGCCCGCCTCCAGGCCCGCCTCCTGCTCCGCCTCCTGAGCGGGCGCGGCGCTGTCCCAGCGGGGCAGCAGCTTCTCCACGCCCTCCACCACCGGCAGCGCCACGTCCACCGCGTCCCGCCAGCCGTTGAGCACCACCAGCACCGACGCCTCCCCGATCGCGCGGCCGTCGACGAGCATCTGCAGCACCCGCTGCGCCGGGTCGTGCCAGCGCTCCACGCTCATCCCGGCCCCGTCCGCGCCGAACCACAGCAGGTCGTGGCGGCTCTCCCGCGGCGGGCGGCCGGGCACCGCCCCGCCCAGCCGCAGGACCGCGTACTCCCGCCGCAGCGCCAGCAGGGCCCGGGTGTCGGCCAGCAGCGCCCGCTGCCAGGGCTCCAGCTCCCAGTCCACCCAGGAGATCGCGTCGTCCTGGCAGTAGGCGTTGTTGTTGCCGCCCTGGGTGCGGCCCAGCTCGTCGCCGGCGGTGATCATCGGTACGCCCGTCGACAGCAGCAGCGTCGCCATCAGGTTGCGCTGCGAGCGGCGCCGCTCCCGCAGGACCCCCTCGTCGTCGGTGGGCCCCTCCACGCCGTGGTTGAAGCTGGTGTCGGAGTCGCTGCCGTCGCGGTTGCCCTCGCCGTTGGCCTCGTTGTGCTTGCGGTCGTAGGCCGTCAGGTCCGCCAGCGTGAACCCGTCGTGCGCGGTGACGAAGTTGACGCTCGTCAGCCGGCCGCGCTGCGGGTCGAACGTGTCCGCCGAACCCGCCAGCCGGGTCGCCATCTCCCGCAGCCCGCGCCCGGGGGCGTCGGGCACACCGCGCCCGGCGGCCGCCTCCCGCGCGTCGGACAGCCAGAACCGGCGCACCCCGTCGCGGAACCGGTCGTTCCACTCCACCAGGGGCGCCGGGAACTGCCCCGTGCGCCAGCCGTACGGGCCGACGTCCCAGGGTTCGGCGATGAGCTTGGTGCCCGCCAGCACCGGGTCGGTGGCCAGCGCCACGAGGAACGGGTGGTCGGGGACGAACCCCTCCCGGCCGCGGGCCAGGGTCGTCATGAGGTCGAAGCGGAACCCGTCCACCCCCACCTGCGACACCCAGTAGCGCAGCGAGTCCATCGCCAGCTGCACCACCCGGGGCGAGCGGAAGTCCAGGGAGTTGCCGCAGCCCGTCACGTCGAACGGGCGCCCGGCCGCGTCGCGCAGGTAGTACGTGCGGTCGTCCAGCCCCCGCCACGACAGGCACGGGCCGTCCTGGCCGACCTCGCAGGTGTGGTTGTAGACCACGTCGAGCACGACCTCCAGGCCGGCGGCGTGCAGGTCGCGCACCGCGCGGCGCAGCTCCTCGCGCACCGCCGCCGGCCCCGCCGCGCGCGCCGCGGCGGTCGCGTACCCCGGCTCGGGCGCGAAGAAGGACAGCGTGCTGTACCCCCAGTAGTTCACCGCGCCGCGCTGGCGCAGCACCGGCTCGGTGGACTTGGCGTGCACCGGCAGCAGCTCCACGGTCGTGACGCCGAGGGAGGTGAGGTGCTCCACGACGGCCGGGTGCGCCAGGCCCGCGTAGGTGCCGCGCAGCTCCGGCGGGACGCCCGGCAGCGACCGGGTCAGACCCACCACGTGCGCCTCGTAGACGACGGTGTCCGCCCACGGCACCTGCGGGCGCTCGCCGGCCCCGACGGCCAGCTCCGCCGGCAGGTCGCCCAGCACGACGCCGTGCGGCACGAACGGGGCCGAGTCGCGCTCGTCGCGCTGCGTCAGGTCTCCGGTCAGGGAGGCGTCGACGGCGTGCGCGTACACCTCCGGGCGCAGCACGAGCTCCCCGTCCAGGCCGCGGGCGTACGGGTCCAGCAGCAGCTTCGCCGGGTTGTGCCGCAGCCCGCGCTCGGGCTCCCAGCGACCGTGCACCCGGAAGCCGTAGCGCGTCCCCGCCCGCAGGCCCGGCACGAAGGCCGACCACACGCCGTGCTCGACGTCGAGCAGCGGGATGCGCACCTCCGTCCCGCCCGGACCGTCCAGCAGGCACAGCTCCACCGCGTCGGCGTGGGCGGCGAACACCGCGACGTCGGCGCCCCCCTCCACGACGCTGACTCCGAGCTGGGACGGGCGGGGCCGGCGGGGATCGCTCACCCGCGGCAGTCTGCCCGAACCCCGTGGAGGGCGGCGAGCGCTCGCGCGCACCTACAATCGGCTCCCGTGCCTGCGTATCTCGACCACGCGGCCACGACACCGCTGCGACCGGAGGCCGCGGCCGCCGTCGTGGCCGAGCTGTCGCAGGCGGGCAACGCCTCCTCGCTGCACGGCGCCGGGCGCCGGGCCCGCCGGGCGGTGGAGGAGGCCCGCGAGAGCCTCGCCGAGGCCGTCGGGGCCGGTGCCAGCGAGGTCGTCTGGACGTCGGGGGGCACCGAGTCCGACAACCTCGCCGTCAAGGGGCTGTTCTGGGCCCGGCGCGGCGCCGACCCGCGCCGGCGCCGCGTGCTGGCCAGCGCCGTGGAGCACCACGCCGTGCTCGACGCCGTGGCCTGGCTCGTCGACCACGAGGGCGCCGAGGTGACCTGGCTGCCCGTGGACGCCGCCGGCCGCGTCGAGGTCGCCGCCGTCGCCGCGGCGCTGGCCGAGCGCCCCGAGGAGATCGCCCTGCTCACCTGCATGTGGGCCAACAACGAGGTCGGCACCCTGCAGCCGGTGCGGCAGGTGGCGGAGCTGGCCCACGCCGCCGGGGTGCCCGTGCACACCGACGCCGTGCAGGCCGTCGGTCACGTCCCCGTCGACTTCACCGCCTCCGGCGTGGACGCCCTGTCGCTGTCGGCGCACAAGTTCGGCGGTCCCGTCGGCGCCGGGGCCCTCGTGCTGCGCCGCGGCCTGGACCTGGTGGCCCTCCAGCACGGCGGCGGGCACGAGCTCGGGGTGCGCTCCGGCACGCTCGACGTGGCCTCGGCGCGGGGCGCGGCGGTGGCCCTGGCCGCGTCCGTCGCGGAGCTGCGACCCGAGGCGGAGCGGCTGCGCGACCTGCGCGAGCAGCTCGTCGCGGGCCTGCGCGCCCAGGTGCCCGGGATCGCGGTGCGCGGCGACGCCGACCCCGCCGGCCGGCTGCCCGGCCACGCCCACGTCACCGTGCCCGACTGCGAGGGCGACTCGCTGCTCTACCTGCTCGACGCCCGCGGCGTGGAGGTCTCCACCGGTTCGGCCTGCCAGGCCGGCGTCCCCCGCCCCAGCCACGTGCTGCTCGCGATGGGCGTCGAGCCCGAGGAGGCCCGCGGCGCGCTGCGCTTCTCCCTGGGCCGCACGTCCACGGCGGCGGACGTGGCCGCCGCCGTCGCCGCGTTCGGCCCCGCGGTGGAGCGGGCCCAGCGCGCCCGGCGTTCCGCGCGGGCCCGCAGCGCGCGGAGGGCGTCGTGACCCGCCGCGGGCGGGGGGAGCCGTGAGCCGGGTGCTGGCCGCCATGAGCGGAGGCGTGGGCTCCGGGGTGGCGGCGGCCCGGGCGGTCGAGGCCGGCCACGACGTCGTCGGCGTGCACATGGCGCTGTCGCGCCGACCCGGCTCGCTGCGCACCGGGGCCCGGGGCTGCTGCACCCTCGAGGACGCCCGCGACGCCCGCCGCGCCGCCGACGTGCTCGGCATCCCGTTCTACGTGTGGGACCTGTCGGAGGAGTTCGTCGAGGACGTCGTGGCCGACTTCGTCGCCGAGTACGCCGCCGGGCGCACCCCCAACCCCTGCGTGCGCTGCAACGAGCGGATCAAGTTCGCCGCGCTGCTCGACCGGGCCCTCGCCCTGGGCTTCGACGCCGTCTGCACCGGCCACTACGCCCGCCTCGCCCCCGGGGCCGACGGCGCACCCCGGCTGCAGCGGGCGCGGGACGCGGCCAAGGACCAGTCCTACGTCCTGGCCGTCGTGGCCCCCGCCGAGCTGGAGCACGCCCTCTTCCCGCTGGGGGAGGCCGCCAGCAAGGAGGAGGTGCGCGCCGAGGCGCAGCGGCGCGGGCTGGCGGTGGCCGCCAAGCCCGACAGCCACGACATCTGCTTCATCCCCGACGGCGACACCCGCGGCTTCCTGCGCCGCCACCTCGGCGAACAGCCCGGCGAGGTCGTGGACACCGCGGGGCAGGTGGTCGGCAGCCACTCCGGTGCCTACGGGTTCACCGTCGGGCAGCGCAAGGGCCTCGGCGTGGGGCGGCCCGCCCCCGACGGCCGCCCCCGCTACGTGCTGTCCATCAGCCCCGTCGAGCGGCGCGTCGTCGTCGGGGCCGCGGAGGAGCTGCGGGTGGGCACGCTGCACGGCGCGGAGCCGGTGTGGGGCGCGCCGCCGCCGGCCGGCCCGGCGGAGGTCACCGCGCAGGTGCGCGCCCACGGGACGCCGGTGCCCGCCGTGGTGGAGCGCGCCGGCCCCGGGCTGCTCGTGCGGCTGCGCGAACCGCTGAGCGGCGTGGCACCGGGGCAGACGGTGGTGCTCTACGAGGGCGAGCTGGTGCTCGCCGCGGCCACCGTCACCGCCACCGGGCGGGGCTGAACCCGCCCGGCGGCGTGGGCGGACCGGCCCGGACCCCTCAGGAGGGCGCCTCGCCGCGCGCCAGCACGCGGTCGTAGAGGACGGCGGCGAGCACCCCGCCGACCACCGGACCCACCAGGTACACCCACAGGCTGCTCAGGTCCCACGTCACGACGGCCGGGCCGAAGGCCCGCGCCGGGTTCACCGCACCGCCGGTGACGGGCGCGGCCGCGAAGACGCACACCGCCAGGGCCGCACCGGCGGCCAGCGGCGCCGCGGCGGCGGGGGCGCGCTCGTCGGTGGCCACCGAGACCACCACGAGCACCAGGACGAAGGTGATCAGCGCCTCGACGAGCAGGGCCCGCACGTCGGAGACGCCCTCGGCGGGCAGCGTGACGGCCAGCCCGGCCTCCGTCCGCGCGCGGGAGCCGTAGGTGCCCCAGACGGCCAGCGAGGCCAGCACCGACCCGCCGAGCTGGGCCACCGCGTACACCGGGACCGCCCGCCACGGGAACCGGCCCGCCACCGCCAGCCCGAGGGTCACGGCCGGGTTGAGGTGGCAGCCCGAGACGTGCCCGAGCGCGGCGGCCAGCGCCGTCAGCGCGAGGCCGAACGCCAGCACCACGGCGAGCAGGTCGTAGCCGGGAGCGGCGCCCACCACCCAGCCCATGGCCGTCGCCGTGCCCGCCAGGACGAGGACGAAGGTGCCCACGAACTCGGCCGTGCCGGCCCGCAGCACGTCCTGCCCGGGTGTGCTGCCGTACAGCCCGCGCGCCTGCGACGCGCCGTGCACGCTCAGCCCGCCGCCGCTGCGACGAGCGCCCACCGCCTCCGATGCCATGCTCCACCTCCCGGGCCGCCGGCCGACCCGGGAGGTCCGGCGCCGCCGACGCACGTGTCTACGTCGTAGACGCACTACCCGCCGGGCGGGGACCGAAACGGATGGGGGACGGCCACCGGTGGCGGAGCGGGACGCTCGACGCGACCGGTGGGGGAGGCGGTGGCCGTCGTGCCGCCGCCTCCCGGACGGGCGCGGACCGCGCCCGAGGTCTGGCGCGACCGGCGGGCCCCGTCGGCAACCGCGGTCGCGCCCGGAAGGTTACGTGCCCCGCCCGGTCGTGGCAACGGTGTTCACGCCCTCCCGCCGCGCGCCACCCCACGCCGGCCGGGGGCGTCCGCTCCTCGTCGCGCGCGGGCGCCCCCGCCACTAGGGTCGCGGCCGTGGAGACGAGGATCCTCGGGAAGACCCAGCGGCTCGTGAGCGTCGTCGGCCTGGGCTGCTGGCAGATCGGCGGCAGCTGGGGTGAGGTGGACGAGGGCGACGCGCTCGACGTCCTCGCCGCGGCGGTGGAGTCGGGCGTCACGTTCCTCGACACCGCCGACGTCTACGGCGACGGCCGCAGCGAGCGGCTCATCGGGCGCTTCCTGCGCGAGCACCCCGCCGCCGAGCTGACCGTCGCGACCAAGACGGGCCGGCGCGCCGACCCGCACGAGCCCGGGGCCTACACCCGGGAGAACTTCCGCGCCTGGAACGACCGCAGCCGCGCGAACCTCGGCGTCGACACCCTCGACCTCGTCCAGCTGCACTGCCCGCCCACCGCCGTCTACGACCGCGACGAGGTCTTCGACGCCCTCGACGAGCTGGTCGCCGAGGGCCGCATCAAGGACTACGGCGTGTCCGTGGAGACCACCGCCGAGGCGCGTGCCGCCATCGCCCGGCCCGGTGTGGCCAGCGTGCAGATCATCCTCAACTGCCTGCGCCTCAAGCCGGTCGAGGAGGTCCTGCCCGCCGCCGCCGAGGCCGGCGTCGGCATCATCGCCCGCGTGCCGCTGGCCTCCGGGCTGCTGTCCGGCAGGTACGACGAGTCCACGACCTTCGCCGCCGACGACCACCGCACCTTCAACCGCCACGGCGAGGCGTTCGACGTGGGCGAGACGTTCTCCGGCGTGCCCTTCGAGGTGGGCGTGCAGGCCGCCCGCCGGCTCGCCGAGGTCGCCGGCGACGTGCCGCTGGCCGCGTTCGCGCTGCGCTGGATCATCGACCAGGAGGGCGTCAGCACCGTCATCCCCGGCGCCCGCAACGGCGAGCAGGCCCGGCGCAACGCCGCCGCCGCGCAGGTGCCGCCCGTCAGCGCCGAGCAGGCCGCGGCCGTGCGCGCCGTCTACGACGAGCTGGTCGCCGAACACGTGCACGCCCGCTGGTGAGGCGGGTGGCCGGTCCGGTCGCGGGCCGGCCACCCGCCTCAGCTGCCCGCCAGCACCGTCACCGCGTGGATCGCCACCCCCACCAGGCCGCCGACGACCGTGCCGTTGATGCGGATGAACTGCAGGTCGCGCCCCACGTGCAGCTCGATGCGGCGCGCCGCGTCGTCGCCGTCCCAGCGCGCGACCGTGTCGGAGATGACGGTGGCCAGCTCCGGGGCGAACCGCCGCACCAGGTGGCCCGTCGCGTCGACCACGTGCCCGTCGATGCGCGCCCGCAGCGCGGCGTCACCCAGCAGGCGCTCGCCCAGGTCCCGCAGCGCCCGGACCGACCGCTGCCGCAGCTCGCTGCCCGGGTCGGCCACCGCGTCCGCCAGCAACCGCCGCACCGTGCCCCACAGCCCCGCCACCGTCTCGCGCAGGTCGGGGTGGGTGAGCAGCCGGCGCTGGAACTCCATCGCCCGCGCCCGGGTCGTCGCGTCGTGCTGCAGGTCGTCGGCGAAACGGGTGAGCAGGTCGTCCAGCGCCCGGCGGCCGGAGTGCTGCGGGTCGGCGAGCGCGTCGGTCACCCAGCGCAGCGCCTCGGCGTGCACCCGCCGGCCGATCCGGTCGTCCAGCCACGACGGCGTCCACGCCGGGGCGCGCTCGCCGACCAGGGCCAGCACCGTGTGCTCGTTGCGGTCCAGCCAGCGCTGCGCCTCGCGCAGGCACACCTCCACGACCGGCTGGTGCGTGCCGTCGGCGACCACCCGCCCCAGCAGCCGGCCCGCGGCCGGGCTCCACGGCTCGTCCGCCAGCCGCGCGAGGACCACCTCGTCGAGCAGCGCGGCCACCTCGTCGTCCTTGAGCAGGTCCAGCCCGCCGCCCACGACGACGGCGGCCTCCTCCACGGCCCGCTCCGCGCTGCCCGGGCGCACCAGCCAGCCGGCCAGGCGCCGGGTGACCTCCGCGCGCCCCACCTTGTCGCGCACGACGTCCTCGGCGAGGAAGTTGTCGGAGACGAACTCCTCCAGGCTCTGGCCGAGCTGGTCCTTCTTGCGGGGGATGAGACCGGTGTGCGGGATCGGCAGGCCGAACGGGCGGCGGAACAGCGCGGTGACCGCGAACCAGTCCGCCACCGCGCCCACCATGGCCGCCTCCGCGGCGGCGTTGACGAAACCCAGCGCGCCCTCGTCGCCGACCGTCAGGGCGTAGACGCCGGCGGCCAGCACCAGCAGCCCACCGGCCACCGCCCGCATCCGGCGCAGGCCGCGGCTGCGCTCGGCGTCGGCGGCGGACAACCCGGGCGCCGCCGCTGCGGGCGGCGCCCCGGGCGTCGTGGGCGGGGACGGTGCGGTGGCGGTCACGGGGTCATCC
>NZ_BAABIL010000395.1:0-4692 GCF_039542765.1 Kineococcus glutinatus | reverse complement strand
CGCCGCTGCTGCGCGCCGGGCGCGCACCCGGCACCGACCCGGTGCTGCGGTTGACCACCGAGGAGGTGCTCGACCTCGTCGACCGCGGCGCGGGGCGGCTGGCCCGGGCGGGCATCGCGCTGCTGCTGCCGCGCAGCTGGGCCCTGGCCGAACCGGTGCTCCGCGTCGACGTCGCGACCCCCGCGTCCTCCGCCGGCGGCCACGAGTTCGGCCTGGACCGGCTCGTGGGGTGGAACTGGCGGGTCGCCCTCGGCGGGCACGAGCTCACCGACGCCGAGCTGGCGGAGCTGGCCGCGGCCAAGGCCGACCTCGTCCGGCTGCGCGGGGACTGGGTGCGGGTGGACGCGCGCACCCTGGCCGCGGTGCAGCGCTTCGTCCACGGCGCCCCCCGGCGCAGGCCGGCGACGTTCGGCGGGCTGATCGGTGAGCTCACCGGGGAGGCACCACCGGTGCCGGTGGAGGAGGTGCGCGCCACCGGCTGGCTCGGGGACCTGCTGGCCGGTGGCGCGGACGGCCGCGTCGAGGAGGTGCCCGCACCGGCGGCCCTGACCGCGACGTTGCGCCCGTACCAGCTGCGGGGGTTGTCGTGGCTGGCGTTCCTGGACCGCCTCGGCCTGGGTGCGGTGCTCGCCGACGACATGGGCCTGGGCAAGACGGTCCAGGTGCTGGCGCTGCTGCTGCACGAGCGGGAGCGCGAGGGCGGTGGGCGGCTCGCGCCGACGCTGCTGGTGTGCCCGATGTCGCTGGTGGGCAACTGGGCGCGGGAGGCCGCCCGGTTCGCCCCCACCCTGCGCGTCGTCGTGCACCACGGGCCCGGCCGCCCCCGCGGTGCGGCGCTGGCGGCGTCGGTGGCGGGCGCGGACCTCGTCGTGACGACGTACGGCCTGCTGGTGCGGGACCTCGCCGCGCTGCGGGAACTGCCGTGGGGCCGGCTGGTGCTCGACGAGGCGCACCACGTGAAGAACACCGGCACCCGGCAGGCGCGGGCGGTGCGCCAGGTGCCCGCGGCGCGGCGCGTGGCCCTGACCGGGACCCCGGTGGAGAACCGGCTGGAGGAACTGCGCGGTGTGCTGGACGCGGTGGTGCCGGGGTTGCTGGGGTCGGCGGCGACGTTCCGGCAGCGTTTCGCCCGGCCGATCGAGCAGGACCGCGATCCGGGTGCGGCGGCGAGGCTGCGCGCCGTGACCCGGCCCTTCCTGCTGCGCCGGGTGAAGACCGACCGCTCGATCATCGCCGACCTGCCGGAGAAGGTGGAGATGGTCGTGCCGGTGAACCTCACCCGGGAGCAGGCGGCGCTGTACCGGGCCGCGGTGGACGACCTGCTCGCACGGCTGGCGGAGGTCGGCGCGATGCAGCGCCGCGGTCTGGTGCTGGCCGGCCTGACGAGGTTGAAGCAGATCTGCAACCACCCGGCGCACTTCCTCGGCGACGGTTCACCGCTGCTGACCCGCGGCCGGCACCGCTCGGGGAAGCTGGCGGTGGTGGAGGACCTCGTGGAGTCGCTGCTGGCCGAGGGCGACCGGGCGCTGCTGTTCACCCAGTTCGTGGAGTTCGGGAACCTGCTCGTGCCGTACCTGTCCGACAGGTTCGGCGTGGAGGTGCCGTTCCTGCACGGCGGGGTGTCGCGGGCGGGCCGGGACGCGATGGTGGCGCGTTTCCAGGGCGGCGACGACGTGCCGCTGCTGCTGCTGTCGCTGAAGGCCGGTGGCTCGGGGCTGAACCTGACGGCCGCCAACCACGTCGTGCACCTGGACCGCTGGTGGAACCCCGCGGTGGAGGACCAGGCCACGGACCGGGCGTTCCGCATCGGTCAGCGGCGTGACGTGCAGGTCCGCAAGCTGGTCAGCATCGGCACCGTGGAGGAGCGCATCGACGCCACGCTGGCGGGCAAGGCGGAACTGGCCGACCTGGTGGTGGGTGGCGGGGAGGCGTGGATCACCGAGCTGGACACGGCCGCGCTGCGGGAGCTGCTGGCGCTGTCGGCGGAGGCCGTCGGTGAGTGAGCCGGCGCTGCCCCGCTCGTGGGGCGACCGGCTGGCCGACCTCGTCCACGACCTCAGCGAACCGGGCCGGTTCGAGCGCGGCGTGGCGCTGGCGCGGGAGGGCGCCGTCGCGGACGTGCGCACCGCCGCCGGATCGCTCGTGGCGGTGGTGCGCGGCTCGGGTGGGCGGGTGTACCAGTCGGCGCTGGCGGCGCGCCCGCTGGCCGCGGACGAGGCGGCGGGCCTCGCGGCGGCCGTCACCGCGCGACCGCACCTGCTGCTGGACCTGCTGGCGCACTCCGACGCCGCCGCGGCGCACGCGCTGGGCGGCGCCGGCGGCTGCGAGCTGTTCCCGTTCGACCCGGACCTGCTGCACTTCGCGTGCAGCTGCCCCGACGGCGGCGACCCGTGCAAGCACGCCGTCGCGCTGGCGCTGGTCGCGGCGGACCTCGTGCACCGCACCCCGGCGCTGTGGCTGGTGATGCGCGACGTGCCGCTGGACGAGCTCGCGGACGGCCTCGTCCCCGACGAGGTGCCCGCACCGGGTGCGGAACCCCTCGAGGAGTGCCTGGAGGACTACTTCACCCCGCGTGCGGCGGTGCCGCGGCTGGCGGGGTGGCGACGACCGCGGCCGGCTCCCGACGAGCGCGACGAGCACCTGCTGCGGGCGGTGCTGCGGCCCGACCTGCCGCGGGTGCGGCGGGCCTCCGGCGCGGCGGTGGAGCAGCGGGTGGACGACGCGGTGGACGCGCTGCGCCTGCTGTACGCCGGGATCGTGCGCGGCGCCGCCGGCGGACCGGGCTCCGGGACGCTCGACCCCGCCGGCGCGGGGCAGCGGCTCAGACCGCGACGATGAGGGCGGCGAAGGCGCCGACGACACCGAGCCAGCAGGCCGCGCGGATGCCGACGCGGATGCGGTCGCGGTGGCGGGAGCCGGTCGTCGCGGCGCCGTCGTTCCACAGCAGCAGGATCGCCGCGAGGCTGGAACCGACGAGGGCGCCTATCACGGCGAACGGCTCGCCGCCGCCCTGGACGTAGAGCTGCTCGAGGATGCCGGCGAGGACGACGACGCCGACGACGGCGGAGACGATGGCCGCGGGGCGCAGCGACGGCTGCGCGGCGGCGGTGGTGCGGGGGCGGCCGGCGAAGCGGGCCGCGGTGGGGGACGTGTCGCTCATGGGGAGGTCATCGGGGCGTGCGGCGGTGGTGTTGACGGCCCCTCACCCGGCCGGCCGCCGACCGTCCGGGGTGTGCGCACCGCCCCGGATGGCGGGCGGGTGCGGCCGGCCGGCCGGTTCAGGCGGCGACCGGCCAGGGCAGGGGCGCCTCCCCGGCCATCTGGCGGCGGAACTCCCCGAGCAGCCAGGCGCGGTAGGCGAGGACGTCCGCGGGAGCGGCGAGGGTGAGCAGGTAGCGGCCCTGGCGGCAGAACTCCTCGGCCTCGTCGAGCACCGCGGCGACGCGCTCGACGAGGGGGGCGGCGGCGAGGGGGACGGGAACGGTGACGTCGACGGATCGCTCCCCGCGCGCGGCGGCGGCGTCGGCCTCGTCCGCCGGCTGGGCGAGGAAGGGCCCGACGGTGGCCTGCACCTCGGCGGCGAGCTCGAGCAGCCGGTGCGGCAGCGGGGACCGCGCACCCTGCTCGGCGTCCTGCGCGGCACCGATGCGGATGAGCGTCATCTCGCGCACGAGTTCCTCGGTGTGCTGCAGGTAGCGCGCCCGCTCCCGCAGCGGCACGCCGCGCAGCTCCACCCGCACCAGGGTCGTCCCCTCTTCCATGAGCTCATGGTGACACGCAGATGACCCTGCGCGTTCGCATCGGTACAACGTGCAGCGGTCGGGGTGGTTCCCGGGATACCGCCACGAGACCAGGCCCACATCCGCAGCCGCGGCCCGGCCGGCTGTCGACCCACCCGCGGAGCCGGGCGGCCCCGCCCGCGGAACCTCCTGGTCCCGCGAGCAGGACCGGTGGCAGCATCGGCCGCCCGGCCCGCCACCGGCGGCGACCTCAGGAGGACGGCCCGATGAACACGCCCGAGGTGCTGCGCCGCGCGGCCTCCGGCACCGACCCCGCCGGGGTCGTGCTCGACGCCACCGGGGCGGCGGTGCCGGTGCGGTGAGCGCGGCGGCCGCGACCCGCGGCACGGCGCTGCTCACCGCGGCGATCGTGCTCACCGCGCTGAACCTGCGCACCGCCGTCACCAGCGTCGGGCCGCTGCTGGTGGAGGTGCGCGCCGGCACCGACATGCCCGGTCCCGTGGCCGGGCTGCTCACCAGCGCACCCGTGCTGTGCTTCGCCGCCCTCGGGTCCGCCGCGCCCGCGCTGGCCCGCCGGACCGGCGCCTCCGCCGCGCTGGCCCTCGCGCTGGCGCTCACGACGGCCGGGGTGCTGCTGCGCGCGGCGGCCACCAGCGCGGTGGGGTTCCTGGGGTGCACCGTGCTCGCGCTGGCCGGCTCCGCCGTCGGCAACGTCCTGCTGCCGGTGCTGGTGCGCACCCACTACCCGCAGCGGCTGGGGCGTGCGACCGCCCTCTACACCACCACCATGGCCCTGGGCGCTACCACCGCGGCGGCCACCGCCGTGCCGATCGCGACGGCAGCGGGCGCGGAGGGCTGGCGCACCGGCCTGGGCGTCTGGGCGCTGGCCGTCGCGGCGGCGGCGCTCGCGTGGGGGCTCGTGCTGCGGCGCGGCGCTCCCGCCGCCGCGGCC
>NZ_BAABIL010000394.1:0-2524 GCF_039542765.1 Kineococcus glutinatus | reverse complement strand
GGTGCCGAGGCCACCGCGGAGGAGGCCACCGCGGAGGACGTCGCCGTCCAGGTGCGGCAGGCCGCGACCGAGGAGGCGCCGACCGAGCAGGCGCCGACCGAGCAGGCGCCGACCGAGCAGGCGCCGACCGAGCAGGCCGCGACCGAGGAGGCGCCGACCGAGGAGGCCGCCCGGGACGCCGCCACCGCGGTGCAGCCCCAGGTCCGCGCGGCCGTCGCGGCCGGTGCGCCCCCGACCGCCGTGCAGCCGGAGATCGCCGCCCAGGTCGCCGAGGAGCTCGCCGCCCTCGCCGCGGTCGGTGGCGAGGACGTGACCGCCGCCGACCGCACCGCTCCGCACGACGAGCCGACCGGTGCCGCCGGCGACGAGGACCCCCTGGCCGGGCTGCCGGCCGCCGCGCGGGCCACCGCCGTGTTCTTCCAGGCCCCCGACGCCGAGCGCGTCCCCCGCCGCAGCCGGCGCGCCTCGGCCCCGGCCGGGCCCCCCGCACCGTCGGTGGACGACGAGGACGCCGACGAGACCGCCGACGACCTCGACGCCCTCGACGCGGCCGGCGACGAGGACGCGGTCGACGACGCGGAGGGGTCGCCGCGCCGCCGCCGCCGTCGCGGTGGCAGGGGGCGGCGCAGCCGGGTCCGCGAGGAGGCGGCCGAGGACGAGGCCGACGAGAGCGCCCGCGACGAGGGCGCCCAGGAGGAGCCGGACGCCGAGGTGGACGCCGAGCCGACCGCCGAGGTGGACGCCGAGCCGACCGCCGAGGACGAGGGCGCCGCACCCGCGGGTCGCGGTGGGCGCCGCCGCAGGCGGGGACGCGGCCGCGAGGTCGCGGAGGACGTCGAGGACGAGGAGACGCCCGGCGAGGGCGCGCAGGTGCCCGAGGACGCCGCGGAGGACGCGGAGGACGCCGAGGACGAGGAGGAGGACGCCGACACCGGTGCCGAGGGCGGCTCGAGCCGTCGTCGCCGTCGCCGTCGCCGTCGCGGTGGCAGCGAGGAGCCGTCGCCGGACGACCCGCCGAACACGGTCGTCCGGGTGCGCGAGCCCCGGCGCGCCGGCCGCACCGGCGACGACGAGATCACCTCCGTGAAGGGTTCCACCCGGCTGGAGGCCAAGAAGCAGCGCCGCCGCGAGGGCCGGGAGGCCGGGCGCCGCCGCACGATCCTCACGGAGGCGGAGTTCCTCGCCCGCCGCGAGAGCGTCGAGCGGGTCATGGTCGTGCGCGAGCGGGAGGGGCGCACCCAGATCGGCGTGCTCGAGGACGGTCTCCTCGTCGAGCACTACGTCGCGCGGCAGACGCAGGCCAGCATGGTCGGCAACGTGTACCTGGGCCGGGTGCAGAACGTGCTGCCCAGCATGGAGGCGGCCTTCGTCGACGTCGGCAAGGGCCGCAACGCCGTGCTCTACGCGGGCGAGGTGAACTGGGACGCCGCCGGCCTGGAGGGCCAGCCCAAGCGCATCGAGCTGGCCCTGAAGTCCGGCGACAGCGTCCTGGTGCAGGTGACGAAGGACCCGGTGGGGCACAAGGGCGCCCGGCTGACCAGCCAGATCTCGCTGCCCGGCCGCTACCTCGTCTACGTGCCGCGCGGGTCGATGACCGGCATCAGCCGCAAGCTGCCCGACACCGAGCGCTCCCGGTTGAAGAAGGTCCTCAGGAAGGTCGTCCCGGAGGGGGCGGGCGTCATCGTGCGCACCGCCGCCGAGGGCATCAGCGAGGAGGAGCTGGCGGCCGACGTCGAGCGCCTGCAGGCGCGCTGGGCGGAGATCGAGGCCAAGACCTCCGGCAGCGCACCGGCCCTGCTGCACGGCGAGCCCGACCTCACCGTCCGGGTGGTCCGCGACGTGTTCAACGAGGACTTCAGCAAGCTCGTCGTCGCCGGTGACACCGCCTGGGCGACGGTGAGCGACTACGTCGCCTCCGTCGCACCCGACCTGCTGCCCCGCGTGGAGCGCTGGGAGGGCGAGCTGGACGTGTTCGCGGTCCACCGCATCGACGAGCAGCTGGCCAAGGCCCTGGACCGCAAGGTGTACCTGCCCTCCGGCGGCTCCCTCGTCATCGACCGCACCGAGGCCATGACCGTCGTCGACGTCAACACCGGCAAGTTCACCGGCGCCGGCGGCAACCTCGAGGAGACCGTCACCCGCAACAACCTGGAGGCGGCGGAGGAGATCGTCCGCCAGCTCCGGCTGCGGGACATCGGCGGGATCATCGTCATCGACTTCATCGACATGGTCCTGGAGTCCAACCGCGACCTCGTGCTGCGCCGGCTCACCGAGTGCCTGGGCCGTGACCGCACCAAGCACCAGGTCGCGGAGGTGACGTCGCTGGGGCTGGTGCAGATGACGCGCAAGCGCGCCGGGCAGGGGCTGCTGGAGGCGTTCAGCGAGACGTGCGAGGCGTGCAGCGGCCGGGGGCTGATCCTGCACGACGAGCCCGTCGAGAAGCGTTCCGGCGCCGCCGCCCCCGCCACCGGTCCGGGGCGGGGACCGGACGCCGGGCCCGGCTCGCGCGACTCCCGCCCTACCC
>NZ_BAABIL010000393.1:0-14910 GCF_039542765.1 Kineococcus glutinatus | reverse complement strand
CCGGACCTGGCCGGACCGCCGCATCGAGGTCGCCCCCCGCTGGTGCGCCGTCGACCTGCGCGACGGCAACCAGGCGCTGATCGACCCGATGAACCCCGAGCGCAAGCTGCGGATGTTCCAGCTGCTGGTCCGCATGGGGTACAAGGAGATCGAGGTCGGGTTCCCCTCGGCCAGCCAGACGGACTTCGACTTCGTCCGCCTGCTGGTCGAGCAGGACCTCATCCCCGACGACGTGACGATCCAGGTGCTGACGCAGGCCCGCGAGCACCTCATCGAGCGGACCTACGAGTCCCTGCGCGGGGCGAAGCAGGCGATCGTGCACCTGTACAACTCCACCTCGGTGCTGCAGCGGCGGGTCGTGTTCGGCACCGACACCGACGGCATCGTCGACATCGCGCTGCAGGGCGCGCGGCTGTGCCGCAAGTTCGAGGAGACCCTGCCGGGCACGAGCGTCTACTACGAGTACTCCCCGGAGTCCTACACGGGGACGGAGCTGGAGTTCGCCGCCCGGATCTGCAACGAGGTGCTGGGCGTCTTCGAGCCCGCCCCGGACCGCAACGTCATCATCAACCTGCCCGCCACGGTGGAGATGGCGACGCCCAACGTCTACGCCGACTCCATCGAGTGGATGTCGCGGCACCTGGCGCACCGCGAGGACGTCATCCTGTCGCTGCACCCGCACAACGACCGGGGCACCGCGGTGGCCGCCGCGGAGCTGGGGTACCTGGCCGGCGGCGACCGCATCGAGGGCTGCCTGTTCGGTAACGGCGAGCGCACCGGCAACGTGTGCCTGGTGACGCTGGGGTTGAACCTGTTCAGCCAGGGCGTCGACCCGCAGATCGACTTCTCCGACATCGACGAGGTCCGCCGCACGGTCGAGCACTGCAACCAGCTGGCCGTGCCCGAGCGGCACCCCTACGGCGGCGACCTGGTCTACACGGCGTTCTCCGGCTCCCACCAGGACGCCATCAAGAAGGGCCTGGAGGCGCTGGAGCGCGACGCCGCCGCCGCGGGGCACGCCGTGGCCGAGCACGAGTGGGCGGTGCCGTACCTGCCGATCGACCCCAAGGACGTCGGGCGCAGCTACGAGGCCGTCATCCGGGTCAACAGCCAGTCCGGCAAGGGCGGCGTGGCCTACCTGATGAAGAACGAGTACAGCCTGGACCTGCCGCGGCGGCTGCAGATCGAGTTCAGCCGGGTCGTGCAGGAGCGCACCGACGCCGGCGGCGGCGAGGTGAGCCCGGCGCAGGTGTACGAGGTGTTCGCCGACGAGTACCTGCCGGCGGCGGCCGCGGGGGAGCGGTGGGGCCGCTTCGCCCTGACCGGGATGCGCACGTCGAGCAACGCCGACGGGGAGGTCCTCGACGTGGACCTGCGCGACGGGGCCGAGCAGGTCACGCTCACCGCGCGCGGCAACGGCCCGATCGCGGCGTTCTGCGCGGCGCTGGCCGGTCGCGGGGTGGACGTGCGGGTCCTGGACTACGCCGAGCACGCGATGAGCGCCGGCGGCGACGCCCGGGCCGCGGCCTACGTGGAGTGCGCCGTCGACGGGCGGGTGCTGTGGGGCGCGGGGATCGACCCCAACATCACGACGGCCTCCCTCAAGGCGATCGTCTCGGCCGTCAACCGCGCCCAGCGCTGACCGCGCCCGGGTCGTCCAGGCCGCCCGCCGGGACGATCCGGGCCGCCCGGCGCGGCGGACCGGTGCCGTTTCCCGCTGTGGCTGTCGCACGCGACGGCTACGATCGCAGGCGTCGCCCTCGCTCGCGGGCGCTGCACGCCGAGAGGGGGACGGAGCGCCGTGGCCGACGCACCCGGTGAGCTGGAACCGGTGAGCGCCTTCGGCCCCTTCGACGCCCTCGCGGAGCGGGCCCACCAGTTCTACCTCGACGGCTTCAGCGAGCGCGCCGTGCTCGCCTGCCGCGAGGGGCTGCTGCTGTGCGGGCTCGCCGGGGACGAGCGCACCGCCCGCTACCTGCAGTTCGTCTGCGGCATCGCGCTGCACCAGCTGGGCCGCCACTCCGAGGCGAGCGTCGAGGCCGGGCACCTGCTGCGCCGCCTGGAGCGCTCCGGGGACCCGCTGTGGCGGGCCAAGGCCCTGGCGCTGCTCGCCGAGACGCGGGTCGACCTCGGCCTGACCACCCTGGCGATGGACCACCTCGCCGAGGGCCGGATGCTGGTGGCCGCCGCCACGACCGGCGGCTACAACCGCCTCGGCGCCACGATGGCCGTGGCGCTGGCGCTGCGCGCCCTCGTCCTGTTCGAGCCCGCCGACGAGCTCATGGGCCGCGCCGTCGCCGAGACCGGCTTCGGTCCCCGCATCCAGCTCACGACGGTGCAGGAGTCCGCGGTGCTGCGGCTGTCGTGGGCGGCGATGCTCGAGCTCGTGGGCCGGCCGGAGGAGGCGCTGGGGCACTACCGCGTCGCCCACTCCCGCGCCCTGCACATGCGCCGGCTGGCGCAGGAGGTCGGCTACCCGGAGATGGTCGCCCGCGCCGGCGCGATCGAGGGCTACGCGCTGCAGCGCACCGGGGACCCGGCGCTGGCCGAGGCGCGGCTGCGGGAGGCCGCCGACGGGTTCCGGCTGCGGGAGGTGCTCGCGGAGACGCACATCACCCGCATCGGCCTGGCGCTGGCGCTGAGCGAGCGCGGGGAGCACGCCGCCGCCCGCGAGCTGCTGGAGCTGGTCAGCCGGACGGTGCAGCAGCGCACCCACGTCGACGTGTGGGCGTCCACCGCGCTCGTGGCCACGGCCGCGGCAGCCGTCCGCGAGCACGGTGAGCACCCGGTGGGCCCGCCGCTGGAGAGCCTGGCCCGCGCCGCCCTCGGCCGGCTCTGGGCGGACCGGGAGAGCCGCTTCGAGGCCCTGCAGGACCGGGTGCGGGTGCGGGAGATGGCCGAGCAGAACGAGCGCGCCGGGCGCGCCGCGCTGGCCGATCCCCTCACCGGCCTGGGCAACCGGCGGCTGCTGCAGCAGCTGTTGGAGCGCCCCGACCTCCGCTTCAGCGCGATCTTCGTCGACGTGGACCGCTTCGGCGCCGTCAACGACGACCACACCCGGCAGGTGGGCGACGCGGTGCTGCGCCGGGTCGGTGCCCTGCTCGGCGCCCGCTGCGGCCCGGCGGACGCCGCCATCCGCTACGGCGGTGACGAGTTCGCGCTGCTGCTGGCCGCCGAGGACGCCGACGCGCCGCGGGTGGCCGCCGAGGTCCTCGCCGCGGTGCGCGCCGAGCCGTGGGAGGCGCTCGCGACCGGGCTGCGGGTGACGCTGTCGGTGGGGGTGGCCGGGCGGGCTCCCGCCGCCGAGGCGCTCACCCGCGCCGACGGGGCGTGCGCCGAGGCCAAGCGCGCCGGCCGCGACCGGGTGCTGGTGGCCGGGGAGCGGGGCACCGAGTGAGCGCAGCGGGTGGGGCGCACCGGGTGGGCGGCCGGTCGTGAGCTACTACCGCGACGAGGCCGTCGTGCTGCGGGCGCAGAAGCTCGGCGAGGCCGACCGCGTCATCACGCTGCTCACCCGCCACCACGGCCGGGTGCGGGCCGTGGCCAAGGGGGTGCGGCGCACCTCCTCGCGCTTCGGGGCGCGGGTGGAGCCGTTCACGGCGGTCGACGCGCAGCTGCACCGCGGCCGCAGCACCCTCGACATCGTCACGCAGGTGGAGGTGCTCGCCCCCTACGGGCAGGCGCTGGTGGGCGACTACGCCCGCTACACCGCCGGCAGCGCGATGCTGGAGACCGCCGAGCGCTTCACGGACGCCGAGGGGGAGCCCGCGACCCAGCAGTACCTGCTGCTCGTCGGGGCGCTGCGCACCCTGGCCGGTGGCGGGCACGACCCCTCCCTGGTGCTCGACGCCTTCCTGCTGCGTTCGCTGGCCGTCGCCGGCTACGCCGCCAGCTTCGTCGACTGCGCCCGCTGCGGCGCCCCGGGCCCGCACCGGGCGTTCGCCGTGGCCCTCGGCGGGGTGGTGTGCCCCTCCTGCCGACCGCCCGGTTCCGCGGCCCCGGACCCCGCCACCCTGCAGCTGCTCGCCGCGCTGCTGACGGGGGACTGGGCCGCGGCCGACGCCAGCCAGGCCCGCCAGCGCCGGGAGGGCAGCGGCCTCGTCGCCGCCTACCTGCAGTGGCACCTGGAGCGCGGCATCCGGTCGCTGCGCCACGTGGAGCGCGTGTGAAGCTGGCGGGGTGAGCACCGACACCCCCGCCGAGCAGCGGCCGACCCGTGGCCGCTTCGGCCGCCGCCGCAGCGCGCCCGCACCCCGCGGCGCCGTGCAGCCCCCACCGCCGCACCCCTCCGGGGCCCGGCCGCCGCAGCTGCCGCCGGAGCTGGTGCCGCACCACGTGGGCGTCGTCATGGACGGCAACGGCCGCTGGGCCAACCAGCGGGGCCTGTCCCGCAACGAGGGGCACAAGCGCGGCGAGGCGTCCCTGCTGGACGTCGTGGCCGGTGCCATCGAGATCGGCGTGAAGCACGTCTCGGCGTACGCCTTCTCCACGGAGAACTGGAAGCGCAGCCCCGACGAGGTGCGCTTCCTCATGGGGTTCAACCGCGACGTGATCCGCCGCCGCCGCGACGAGATGCACTCCTGGGGGGTGCGGGTGCGCTGGGCGGGGCGCCGGCCGCGGCTGTGGCGCAGCGTCGTGGCCGAGCTGGAGGCCGCGGAGGAGATGACCCGCGACAACGACGTCCTCACCCTGACGATGTGCGTGAACTACGGCGGCCGGGCGGAGATCGTCGACGCGGTGCGGGCGATCGCCGCGGAGGCCGCCGCCGGCCGGCTGGACCCGGCGCGCATCGACGAGCGCACCATCGCGCGCCACCTCGACGAGCCGGACATGCCGGACGTGGACCTGTTCTGGCGCTCCTCGGGGGAGCAGCGGACCTCCAACTTCCTGCTGTGGCAGTCGGCCTACGCGGAGATGGTGTTCTCCGACGTGCTGTGGCCGGACGTGGACCGGCGGGCCCTGTGGGACGCCATCAGCGTCTACGCGCAGCGCGAGCGCCGCTACGGCGGGGCGCTGGACACCCCCGTCCCGGATGCCCCGGTGCCGGACGCCCCGGCGGTGGGGTCCGCCGCACCTGCGCACCCGTCCCCGGAGGGGCCGTGACCTTCACCGCCACCGGCTGGGCGCCCGACGCGGTGTTCCAGGGGCGTCCCCGCGCACAGCGAGGAAGCACTCCGGGCTGGCCCTGAGCGCGCGCGACCGGCGGCTCCATGAGCGGGTGTTCGAGGTGTCGTTGCTGCTACCTCTGGCTGGTCGTGGTCGGGCCCTGCCATGCTCATCGCGTGGCCCAGGCCGCGGTCCGTGCTTCCACCCGCCCTGCTGATGAGGTGTTCGGTGCGGGGTTGCTGCGCGGTGTGGTGTGCGGTGCCGCGCTGGGAGCGGCACTAGGCGTTGTAGGGAGCATCACCACCGACGCCGGCTCCGATGTCGCCTTCGTCATGGTGAGCTTGGCGGCATTCTCGGGGGCGCTGGTCGGAGTCGCTTGCGCCGCGGGTGTCCTTGTGGTCCTCAGCATCGTCCGACGTGGCCGGTGGGCTGGGAGCTGGGTGGTCAGCGGGCTCGCCGCCCTGGTGGTTGCGTTCGTGGCCGCGCTGAGCGTGTCCCTCCTGGCCCTGATGAACGGGTGGGCGTTCCTCGATCCCCACGCCCAGCCGGTGACGGGCGCAGCTGCGGGCGCCATCGCCCTGTGGCAGGCGCGCCGCGTGCAGCGAGACTGATCAGCTCACCGCACGCCGTGCGGCCAGGCGGGGACGCAGACAGCGGCTTGAACCGACGCACACCCATCGGCTGCACGAGAAAGATCATCGAGGCCCCGCCACGGTCCACCGAGCCCGCCCGGGTGCCGTCGCGCCGGCCCCGGCGACCGTGCCGTGCCGTGCGCACGCGGGTGGGGCCGCGGCGTCGCCGCGGCCCCACCCCGCGCCCGTGCTGCTCGACCGCGCCGGGTCAGTCGCGCCGGTGGCTGCCCGTGGACTCCCGCTCCTCCAGCGCGGACAGGTCGACGGTGCGCTCGTCGGTCGCCGTGTTGCTGAGGTCCACCTCCGGTGTCTGCGTCACCGGGGCGGTGGGCGTCGTGGTGCGCACCACCGTGGGCGGTGCGTCCGCCGCGGCCACGGTGCTCTCCTCCTCGCCGGAGCCCTTGCGGGCCGCCGCGGTGGCCGCGGCAGCCGCGGCGGCGACGACGCCGATGCCCGCCGCGACGGCCTTGCCCGACACCCCGGCCGCACCGGAGGTGCTGCGGGAGGCGGTGGCGTCCTCGGCGCCGGGGACGCCGGCGCGGGTGCCCTCGGCGACCGAACCGCGCCAGGCGCCGGTGGCCAGGCCCCGCGACTCGATGAACTCCTTGAACCGCTCCAGGTCGCCCGTGGCCTGCCGCTCCACCAGGCCCAGCGCGTCGCCGGCCTTCTCCAGCACACCCTCCGGCTCGTACTCCAGCACCAGGTTCACGCGGGTGCGCGCCTCGCCCTCGGCCACGAAGGTCACCTGCCCGGCGTTGGTGGCCCCCTCGGTCGCCGCCCACGCGACCTTGCGGTCGGGCACCTGCTCCAGCACGCGGGCCTGCCAGCGCCGGCGCACCCCGCCGATCTCGGCGACCCACTCCATGAGGTCGTCGCCGAGCTGGGTGACGCTCGTGACGCCGCTCATGAACTGCGGGAAGTCCTCGAACTGGGTCCACTGGTCGTACACCGTCCGCAGCGGGACGTCCACCAGCACCGTCTTCTCCACCCTCGTGGCCATGACAGCTCCCTCGCTCGTGCCTCGACGGCGGGGTGGGCCGAACCGCCCCCTCGCCGTCCTGCGCCCCGAGTCTCGCGCGGACGGGGCGAGGGCGCGCGACGGGCGCGGCCCGGCCTCACCCACCCGGCTCAGCCGGTGTTGCGCATCCCGGCGGCGATGCCGTTGATCGTCAGCAGCAGCGCCCGGCGCAGCGCCGGGTCCGGGGACTCGCCGGCGGCCCGCGAGCGCGCCAGCAGCGACACCTGCAGGGCGTGCAGCGGCGCGAGGTAGGCGTCGCGCAGGTCCAGGGTGTGCCGCAGCAGGGGCGCCTGCTCCAGCAGCGTCTCCTGCCCGGTGATCAGCAGCACCTCCGCCACGGTGCGCTCGTGCTCGGCCCGGATGAGGTCGAAGACGCCGCGCGCCCCGGGGGCCACGAGGGCGTCGACGTAGCGGGCGGCGATCGCCAGGTCCGTCTTCGCCAGCGTCATCTGCACGTTGGAGACGAAGCTGCGGAAGAAGCGCCACTCGGCGAACATCCGCTGCAGCGCCTCGGCGCGCCCGGCTTCCCGCGCCGCGGCCAGCCCGCTGCCGACGCCGAACCAGCCGGGGACGTTGATGCGGCTCTGCGTCCAGCCGAACACCCACGGGATGGCGCGCAGGTCGCCCAGCCCGCCGCTGCCGCCGGGGCGGCGGGAGGGCCGGGAGCCGATGTTGAGGTGGCCCAGCTCCTCCACGGGGGTGGCGGAGATGAAGAACTCCATGAGCCGCTCGTCGCCGACGAGGGCGCGGTAGGCCTCCTGCCCCTTCGCCGCGACGAGGTCCATCGTGACGTCCCAGTCGTCGAGGACGTCCCGCGGCAGCGCCGAGTGCCGGTGCAGCGTGGAGGCCTCCAGGACCGCCGACAGCGCCACCTCGAGGTTGTGCCGGGCCAGGCTCGGCACGACGTACTTGTCGGAGATCACCTCGCCCTGCTCGGTCACCTTGACGGGCCCGTCCAGGCTGCCGTAGGGCTGGGCCAGGATCGCCTCGCCGGTGGGGCCGCCGCCGCGCCCGACGGAGCCGCCGCGGCCGTGGAAGA
The DNA here is from genome assembly GCF_039542765.1 of Kineococcus glutinatus. Classification (NCBI taxonomy): domain Bacteria; kingdom Bacillati; phylum Actinomycetota; class Actinomycetes; order Kineosporiales; family Kineosporiaceae; genus Kineococcus; species Kineococcus glutinatus. Next base: position 7,115 of record NZ_BAABIL010000393.1, on the reverse strand, counting down.
GGCGCAGCACGACCCCGTGGCGGTGGGCGACGTCGCGCAGGGCCCGCTGGGCGCGGTGGATCTGCCAGCGGGAGGCGGCGATGCCGGCGTCCTTGCTGGAGTCGGAGTAGCCCAGCATGATCTCCTGCACGTCCCCGCGGGCGGCGACCACCCGGCGGTAGGAGGGGTCGCCGAGCAGCCCCTCCAGGAGGGACTCCGCGGCCTCCAGCTCCGCCACCGTCTCGAACAGCGGCACGAACCCGATGCGGGCGCAGTCGCCGGCCGGGTCGGGGCCCAGGTCGACCAGGCCGACCTCGCGGGCCAGGACCACGACGGCCAGCAGGTCGTCGATGCCCTGCGTCATGGAGACGATGTAGCTCTCCACGGCGTCCTCGCCGTACACGTCGACGACGTGGCGGACCGTGGCGAACAGCTCCAGCACCTCGGCCGCGGTGCCCGTCAGCCGCTCCGCCGCCGACCCCAGCAGCGGCCGGTTGCCGCGCAGCTCCCGCGACAGCAGCTCCAGCCGAGCCGGTCGCCCCAGCTGCGCGTAGGGGCGGTCCAGCTCCCCGAGGCGGTCGTAGGCGACGGCCAGCGCGGCGTGGTGGCGCCCGGCGTGCTCGCGGATGTCGAGGGTGGCCAGGCTCAGGCCGACCGCCCGGGCGGTGCGCATCACCCGCGCCACCGGGCCGCCGGCGATGAGGTCCCCCTCGCCGGCGCGCAGGGAGTCGCTGACGAGCTGCAGCTCCGCCAGCAGCTCGCCCACGTCGCCGTAGTCGCTGCCGGGGGTGTGCGGGCGGCCCTCCTGCAGCCGCGCGCGGGTGGCGTCGATGCGGGCCCGCACGAACGACAGCTTCAGCCGGTAGGGCTCCTCGGCGTTGAGCCGGATCCGCTCGGCGTGCACGTGCGGCAGGAGCTCGGCGTCGCGCGCCAGGCTCTCGCGCAGCGCGTCGCTGACGTCGACCACCTTCACCGAGGACGCGAGCTGCTGGATGAGGTCGTCCACCGCGGCGCCGAGCACCTCCAGGGCCGCGGTGTGCTGCATCCGCAGCACGTCGAGGGTGACCTGCGGGGTGATGTTCGGGTTGCCGTCGCGGTCGCCGCCGACCCAGCTGCCGAAGCGCAGCGGCCTGGAGGTGGCGCGCAGCTGCAGGCCGGCGCGGCCCAGCTCCCGCTCCAGGTCCTCCAGCAGGTCCGGCACGACCTGGGAGGCGAGGGTGGTGAGGTAGTAGTGCGCCGAGCGCGCCTCGTCGGTGGGCCGGGGGCGCTCCACGCGCAGCTCGTCGGTCTGCCACAGCAGGTCCACCAGCTCGGCGAGGCGGCGCTGGCCGCGCTCGGCGTCGGCGGGGCGCTGGCGCGGGTCCTCCGCCGCCTCGATGATCCCGACCACGCGCAGCAGCAGCTCCAGCACGGAGCGCCGGCTGGACTCGGTGGGGTGGGCGGTGAACACCGGGCGCAGCTGGACGCGGTCGACGACGTCCTGGGCCTCGGCGAGGTCGAGCTCGCCGGCGGCGACGGCCGCCACCAGGCGGTCCACCGCCTCGGGCAGCTCGCCGCGGGAGCGCTGCAGCAGCTCCTGCCCGCGGTGCATCTGCTCGGCGATGTTGGCGAGCTGGAAGTACGCGGTGAACGCGCGGGCCAGCACGATGGCGGTGGCGTCGTCCACGTCGGACAGCAGCGTGCCGAGCTCGTCGCCGCCGGGGCGCCGGGCCAGGGCGCGGACCCGCTCGACGAGGTCCAGCAGGTGTGCGCCCTCGTGGCGGGTCAGCGCCTCGCCGAGCAGCTCGCCGAGGCGGCGCACGCTGGCGCGCAGCGCCGCGTGGGCCTCGTCGGACAGGATGCCGGAGTGGGCCAGCACGTCGTGCTGGCCCTCCGCCGGCCCCGGGGGGGTGGGGGTCGTCGTCTGGGTGCCCGTGCTCATGGGTCGCACCGTCCCTGCTGCTGTTCGCGGGTATCGGCGCTGATACCGCTGTCCTGACGTGGGTCCTGACGTCCTGACGCGAGTCCTGACGTGCCGTCGGCCGGCCGGCCGGAGGCGGCCGCGTCCGTAGTCTGGCGCGGTCGCGCCGCACGTCAAACCCGGCGACCGTCCGCACGGGTGTGGTCACCAGCGGTGGTCTGCGCGTCCTCCGGGCCGGTGCCGGCGGCGGCGCACCGCGCGCAGGTGCCGAACACCTCCACGACGTGCTCGACGTCCACGAAGCCGTGTGCCGCGCCCACCCGCTGCGCCCACGCCTCCACCGCCGGGCCCTCCACCTCGACGGTGCGCCGGCAGCGGCGGCAGACGAGGTGGTGGTGGTGCTCGGCGCTGCGGCAGCGGCGGTAGGCCGCCTCCCCGTCGTCGGTGCGCAGCACGTCCACGTCGCCCTCGCCGGCGAGGGCCTGCAGCGCCCGGTAGACGGTGGCCAGGCCGACGGTGTCGCCGCGCGCGCGCAGCCGGGCGTGCAGGTCCTGGGCGGAGAGGAAGCCGTCGGCCTCGTCGAGGACGGCGGAGACCGCCGAGCGCTGGCGGGTCGACCTGCGCTGCGGGACGGTCATGGCGCTGGGTCCTTCCGGGGGGCGGGCGGGCGCGGTGCCCACGCAGCGACGATAACCGGCGGCGCGGCGCCCGCGGGCAGGGCGTAGCCTCGGAGGCCGCCGCCCCCGGGGCGGTCCGGCGCCGCGGCCCCGCCGCGCCGGTGCAGCAGCCCGCCGACAACCAGCCGGATGGAGCCCGTCGTGGCCACGAAGTCCTCGTCCGAGAACCGACTCGACGCCGTCATCGGCCTCGCCAAGCGCCGGGGGTTCGTCTTCCCCTGCGGCGAGATCTACGGCGGCACCCGGTCCGCGTGGGACTACGGTCCGCTGGGGGTCGAGCTCAAGGAGAACATCAAGCGGCAGTGGTGGCGCGCGGTCGTGCAGCAGCGCGACGACGTGGTCGGCCTGGACTCCTCGATCATCCTGCCCCGGCAGGTGTGGGAGGCCTCCGGCCACATCGAGGCCTTCGTGGACCCGCTGGTGGAGTGCCAGTCCTGCCACCGCCGCTACCGCGAGGACCACCTCGCCGAGGAGTTCGCCGAGCGCAAGGGCCGCCCCGACCCCGACGCGGTCCAGCTGTCGGAGGTGCCCTGCCCCAACTGCGGCAACCGGGCCTGGACGGAGCCCAAGCAGTTCAACGGCCTGCTCAAGACCTACCTGGGCGTCACCGAGGACGAGGCGGGCCTGGCCTACCTGCGCCCGGAGACCGCGCAGGGCATCTTCGTGAACTTCCTCAACGTGCTGGGCTCGGCCCGCCGCAAGCCGCCGTTCGGCATCGGCCAGATCGGCAAGAGCTTCCGCAACGAGATCACGCCGGGCAACTTCATCTTCCGCACCCGCGAGTTCGAGCAGATGGAGATGGAGTTCTTCGTCGCCCCGGGCACCGACGAGGAGTGGCACCAGTACTGGATCGACACCCGGCTGCAGTGGTACGTCGGTCTCGGGGTGGACCCGGACAACCTGCGGCTGTACGAGCACCCGGCCGAGAAGCTGTCGCACTACTCCAAGCGCACGGTGGACATCGAGTACCGCTTCGGCTTCTCCGGGTCGGAGTGGGGCGAGCTGGAGGGCATCGCCAACCGCACCGACTTCGACCTGTCGACGCATTCCAAGCACTCCGGCGCCAACCTGACCTACCTGGACCCGGCGACGAACGAGCGGTACACCCCCTACGTCATCGAGCCGGCGGCGGGCCTGACCCGCTCCCTGATGACCTTCCTCGTCGACGCCTACGCCGAGGACGAGGCCCCCAACACCAAGGGCGGCGTCGACAAGCGCACGGTGCTGCGCCTGGACCACCGCCTCGCCCCGGTCAAGGCGGCGGTGCTGCCGCTGTCGCGCAACGAGCAGCTGTCCCCCAAGGCCCGCGACCTCGCCGCGGAGCTGCGCGGCAGCTGGAACGTGGACTTCGACGACGCGCAGGCCATCGGCCGCCGCTACCGCCGCCAGGACGAGATCGGCACGCCGTTCTGCATCACGGTGGACTTCGACACCCTGGAGGACGAGGCGGTGACCATCCGCACCCGCGACACCATGGCGCAGGAGCGGGTGGCGCTCGGGCAGGTGCACGGCTGGCTGGCCACCCGCCTGACGGGCTGCTGAGCGCGGCGCGGGTCGGGGACCGGCGGCGGGCGGCGTCGGGGGCAGCGGTCATCATGGTGTCGTGAGCACCGCCCTCGACGCCGCCGCCCCGGTGGGCGCCCCCGCCACCCCGGCCCCCGCCGTCGCCCCGCTGCGCATCGGGCCGCACGTCAGCGCCACGCCCGTCGTGCTCGCCCCCATGGCGGGCGTCACGAACGCCGCGTTCCGCCGGCTGTGCCGCGAGCACGGGCGGGGCTTCTACGTCAGCGAGATGACCACCTCCCGGGCGCTGGTGGAGCGCACACCGGAGTCGATGCGGCTGGTGACCTTCGACCCGGACGAGCACCCGCGCAGCGTGCAGCTGTACGGGGTGGACCCCGCGACGGTGGCCGCCGCGGTGCGGATGGTGGTCTCCGAGGGCCTCGCCGACCACGTCGACCTCAACTTCGGCTGCCCCGTGCCCAAGGTCACCCGCAAGGGCGGGGGCGCGGCCCTGCCGTGGAAGTCCTCGCTGTTCGCGGCGATCGTGCGCGCCGCCGTCACCGAGGCCGCCCGCGAGGGCGTGCCGGTGACGGTGAAGATGCGCAAGGGCGTCGACGAGGACCACCTCACCCACCTGGACGCCGGGCGCGCCGCGGAGGCCGAGGGCGTGGCCGCCGTCGCCCTGCACGGGCGCACCGCGGCGCAGCACTACTCCGGGCAGGCCGACTGGGACGCGATCGCGCGGCTGAAGGAGGCCGTGACGAGCGTGCCCGTCCTGGGCAACGGGGACGTGTGGAGCGCGGAGGACGCGCTGGAGATGGTGCGGCGCACCGGCTGCGACGGTGTCGTGGTGGGCCGCGGCTGCCTGGGCCGGCCCTGGCTGTTCGCCGACCTCGAGGCGGCTTTCGCGGGGCGCGGCGAGCGGGTGCGGCCCGGCCTGGGCCAGGTGGCGGCCACGGTGCGCCGGCACGCGGAGCTGCTGGTGGAGCACTACGGGGACGAGCTGAAGGGCTGCCGCGACATCCGCAAGCACATCGCCTGGTACTTCAAGGGCTACGTCGTCGGCGGCGACCTGCGCGCCCGCCTCGGTCTCGTGGACACCCTCGCCGCCCTCGACGAGCTGCTCGCCACGCTCGACGCCGACCAGCTGCACCCGGGGGCGGGGGCGGAGGGGCCGCGCGGGCGGGCCGGCTCCCCGCAGCGGGTGGCGCTGCCGGAGGGGTGGCTGGAGGACCGGGAGCTGTGCGGGGCCGCGCTGGACGTCGTCCGCCAGGCCGAGCTGTCGGTCTCGGGTGGCTGAGCGGGTGGGCGAGCGGCCGCCTCCCGGCTACGACGGCGCGGACATGGCCCGGCGGGTCGTGGAGGCACCCAAGTCGCACACCCGCAGCGCCTTCGCCCGCGACCGGGCGCGCGTGCTGCACTCCGCTGCGCTGCGCCGGCTGGCGGCCAAGACGCAGGTCGTCGGGCCGGGCAGCGACGACTTCGTGCGCAACCGCCTCACCCACTCCCTGGAGGTGGCGCAGGTGGGGCGGGAGCTGGGTGCGGCGCTGGGCTGCGACCCCGACGTCGTGGACACCGCCTGCCTGGCCCACGACCTGGGCCACCCGCCCTTCGGCCACAACGGCGAGGAGGCCCTGGCCGAGGTGGCCCGCGACATCGGCGGCTTCGAGGGCAACGCGCAGACCCTGCGGCTGCTGACGCGCCTGGAGCCGAAGGTCGTGGCCCCCGACGGCCGGTGCGCGGGCCTGAACCTGACCCGCGCCAGCCTGGACGCGGCGACGAAGTACCCGTGGGGGCGCGGTCGGGGGCCCGGCGGCACCCGCAAGTTCGGTGCGTACGACGACGACGGGGCGGTCTTCGCCTGGCTGCGCGACGGCGCCCCGGGCCCCCGCCGGTGCGTGGAGGCGCAGGTCATGGACTTCGCCGACGACGTGGCCTACAGCGTCCACGACGTGGAGGACGCGGTGGTCGGGGGGCACGTCCGCCTGGAGTGGTTGCAGCAGCAGGAGGTCCGCGAGCGCGTCGCGGACCTGGTGCGCCGCTGGTACCTGCCGGCGGTCGGCGACGCGGAGGTCGACGAGGCGCTGCGGCGGCTGGCGGCGCTGCCGTGCTGGGCGCTGGAGCCGGCGGGGGAGCCGGTGGGCGGGCGCCGGCACCTGGCGGCGCTGAAGGACATGACGAGCCAGCTCATCGGCCGCTTCGCCCGCGCCACGGAGGACGCCACCCGCGCCGTGCACGGGCCGGGACGGCTCACCCGGTACGCCGCCGACGTCGTCGTGCCCGCCGAGACGCAGGTGGAGGTGGCGGCGCTCAAGGGCGTGGCGGCGGTGTTCGTCATGGTGGCCCTGGAGCGGCAGCCGCTCTACGCCCGCCAGCGGGAGCTGCTCCTGGAGCTGGTGGCGGCGCTGCTGGAGCGCGCCCCCGACGTGCTGGAGCCGCCGTTCGCGGAGGACCACGCCGCGGCGGGTGACGACGCCGCACGGCTGCGGGTGGTGGTGGACCAGGTGGCCTCGCTCACCGACGCCTCCGCGGTGGCGCTGCACGCCCGGCTCACCTGAGCTCCCTCACCCGCCGCCCGGGTCGACCAGCGGTGCCCGCAGCGGCCGGTCGGCGTAGGCGCCGCAGAGGACCGTCCGGTCGCCGTCGAGGTCCCAGCCCTCCTCGGTGGGCGCGAACCAGTCCGCCGCCAGCCCCTCGACGCCCGCGGCGGCCGTGACGGGGCCGGCGACGAACGCGCCGCAGCGCTGCTCGGCGGTGCGCTGCACCTCCTCCTCGCCGGGGAAGTCCCCCGCGGGCAGGTCGAACGCGGTGACGACCTCCGCGTCGTGCGCGCTCGTGCAGGGCACGGTCTCCACGGTGGCGACGGCCTCCGCCGCCTCGTCGGGGAACTGGTAGCAGTCCCCGATCCGGAGGTCGTGGACGCCGACGACCGTGCCGCCGCCCCGCCCCGCGGCCGCGGTGAGCAGGTAGCCGGCGGCCCCGGCGAGCAGCGCGACGGCCAGCCCGGCCAGCGGCAGCAGGCGCAGCGCGGCGAGCACCGCGGCCACGGCCACGGC
>NZ_BAABIL010000392.1:0-5216 GCF_039542765.1 Kineococcus glutinatus | reverse complement strand
ACGGGGTCGACCTCGGCGAGGGCGGTGGAGCGGGCCGTGCCGCGGGCGCGCACGCGCCGGCCGGGGGCCGTGGTGACGGCTCCGGCGGGCGCAGTGTCGCTGTCGGGCACCCCCGCAGTCAACCAGCAGCCCCCGACGTCCCGCCCCGCCCCGTGCGGGGCGGGGGCGCACCCGCGCTCAGAGGCCGGCGACCTCGCGCAGGGCGTCCACGCGGTCGGTGCGCTCCCAGGTGAAGTCCGGCAGCGCGCGCCCGAAGTGCCCGTAGGCGGAGGTCTGGGCGTAGATCGGCCGCAGCAGGTCCAGGTCGCGCACGATGGCCGCCGGGCGCAGGTCGAAGACCTCCCGCACGGCGCGGCCGACGGCGGTGCGGGGCACCGCCTCGGTGCCGAAGGTCTCCACGTACAGGCCGACGGGGTGCGCCTTGCCGATGGCGTAGGCCACCTGCACCTCGCAGCGGCTCGCCAGGTCGGCGGCCACGACGTTCTTGGCCACCCAGCGCATCGCGTAGGCCGCGGAGCGGTCCACCTTGGAGGGGTCCTTGCCGGAGAAGGCGCCGCCGCCGTGGCGGGCCATGCCCCCGTAGGTGTCCACGATGATCTTGCGGCCGGTGAGGCCGGCGTCGCCCATCGGGCCGCCGATCTCGAAGCGGCCCGTGGGGTTGACGAGCAGCCGGATGTCGGAGGTGTCCAGCGCCAGGTCCTCCAGCACGGGCTCCACGACGAGGCGGCGCACGTCCGGGGTCAGCTTGGTGACGAGGTCCACGTCGGCCTCGTGCTGGGTGGACAGCACGACGGTGTCCAGCCGCACGGGGCGGTCGTCCTCGTAGCCGATGGTGACCTGCGTCTTGCCGTCGGGGCGCAGGTAGGGGATCTCGCCCTTCTTGCGGGCCTCGGACAGCCGCTGCGAGAGCCGGTGCGCCAGCCAGATGGGCAGCGGCATGAGCTCGGGGGTGTCGTCGCAGGCGTAGCCGAACATCAGCCCCTGGTCGCCGGCGCCCTGCGCGTCGAGGGGGTCGCCGCCGGCGCCGGACTGCCGCTGCTCCCACGCCTCGTCGACGCCCTGGGCGATGTCCGGCGACTGCGAGCCGATGGAGACCTCCACGCCGCAGGTGCGCCCGTCGAAGCCCTTGGCGGAGGAGTCGTAGCCGATGCCCAGCAGGGTCTGGCGCACGATCGTGGGGATGTCGGCGTAGGCGTCGGTGGTGACCTCGCCGGCGACGTGCACGAGGCCGGTGGTGACCATCGTCTCCACCGCCACCCGGCTGCGCGGGTCCTGGCGCAGCAGCTCGTCGAGGATGCCGTCGCTGATCTGGTCGCAGATCTTGTCCGGGTGGCCCTCGGTGACGGACTCCGAGGTGAACAGCCGCTCGGACGTCGGGAGAGTGCTCACGCGGGGGCTCCAGTCTCGGGGGACGGCACGGCGGGTGGTCCGGCGGGTGGTCCGGCAGGTGGTGCGGGCCGCGCCGCCAGCATAGGCACCACGGCGTCGAGGACGGCCTCGGCCACCACGTCCTTGCTCGTCTCGGCGACCTCCCGCTCGCCGCCGTCGGCGCCGAGGACGACGACCGCGTTGGTGGCGGTGCCGAAGCCGCGCTGCTCCCCGACCTCGTTGACGACGAGCAGGTCGCAGCCCTTGCGCGCCAGCTTGGCGCGCCCGTGCGCCAGGACGTCGCCGGTCTCGTCGCCGGTCTCGGCGGCGAAGCCGACCAGCACCGGGCGCGCACCCGCGCCGCCGCGGCGGGTGCGGACGAGCTCGGCGAGCACGTCGGGGGTGCGCTCCAGCTCCACGACGGGCACCTCGGAGGCGTCGTCCGACTTCTTGATCTTGGTGTCGCTGCGGGCGCGGGGGGCGAAGTCGGCGACGGCGGCGGCCATCACCACGGCGTCGGCCCCCTCGGCGGCGGCCAGCACCGCCTCGCGCAGCTGCGCCGCCGTGCCCACCCGCACCAGCCGGTCCACCGGGGGCAGCTGCACCTCCACGTGGGCGGCCACCAGCGTGACGTCGACGCCGCGGGCGGCGGCCGCGGCGGCGATGGCGTCGCCCTGCCGGCCGGAGGAGCGGTTGCCGAGGAAGCGTACCGGGTCCAGCGGTTCGCGGGTGCCGCCGGCGCTGACCACGACGCGGCACCCGGCCAGGTCCCGCCCGCGCACCCCGGCGCCCAGCAGGCGGCGGCAGGCGGCGGCGATGAACTCCGGTTCCGGCAGCCGCCCGGGGCCGGAGTCGGCACCGGTGAGCCGGCCGGTGGCGGGGTCCAGCACGACCACGCCGCGCGAGCGCAGCGTGGCGACGTTGGCCTGCGTCGCGGGGTGCAGCCACATCTCGGTGTGCATCGCGGGCGCCAGCAGCACCGGGCAGGTGGCGGTGAGCAGCACGTTGGTGAGCAGGTCGTCGGCCAGCCCGTGCGCGGCGCGCGCCAGCAGGTCGGCGGTGGCCGGGGCCACGACGACGAGGTCGGCCTCGCGGCCCAGCCGCACGTGCGGCACGTCGGCCACCGACGTCCACACGTCCTCGGCGACGGGGTGGCCCGACAGCGCCTCCCAGGTGGCGCGCCCGACGAAGCGCTCGGCGGCGGCGGTGGGGACGACGCGGACCTCGTGCCCGCTCTCCGTCAGCTCGCGCAGCAGGAGGGCGGCCTTGTAGGCGGCGATGCCCCCCGCGACGCCGAGGACGACGCGGGGGCGCCCGCTCACTGCTCGATCGGCTCCGCGGTCAGCAGGCCCTCGTTGATCTCGCGCAGCGCCACCGACAGCGGCTTCTCCTGCACGTGGGTCTCCACGAGGGGGCCGACGTACTCCAGCAGCCCCTCGCCGAGCTGGGAGTAGTAGGCGTTGACCTGGCGGGCGCGCTTGGCGGCGTAGATGACGAGGGCGTACTTGGAGTCCGCCTTGTCGAGCAGCTCGTCGATGGGCGGGTTGGTGATGCCCTCGGGCGAGGCGACGGTTCCTGCCACGGGTGGAGCTCCTCACGGGTCGGGGGCCGAGCGGCTGGGCTCGGGGGCTGCACGCCCGCGGCGGCCGGAGCGCGCCGCGGGCGGCGGGGTTCAGTCGCTGCGGACGGGCAGACCCATCCACGATACAAGCTCGTCGGTGGCGCGGCGCACGTCGTCGTTGACGATGGTCACGTCGAACTCCGGCTCCGCGGCCAGCTCGCGCCGGGCGGTGGCCAGGCGGCGCTCGCGCTCGGCCTCGTCCTCGGTGCCGCGGCCCACGAGCCGGCGCACGAGCTCCTCCCAGCTGGGGGGTGCGAGGAAGACGAAGCCCGCCTCGGGCATCGCCGCGCGCACCTGGCGGGCGCCGGCGAGGTCGATCTCCAGCAGGGCCGGGCGCCCGGAGGCCAGCACCTCCTGCACGGCGGCGCGCGGGGTGCCGTAGCGGTGGCGGCCGTGCACCTGCGCCCACTCCAGCAGCTCGCCGCGCTCGACGAGGCCGTCGAAGGTGTCCTCGCCGACGAAGTGGTAGTGGACGCCGTCCACCTCGCCGGGGCGGCGGGCGCGGGTGGTGGCCGAGACGGAGATCCAGATCTCGGGGTAGCGGCGGCGCAGGTCGGCCGAGACGGTGCCCTTGCCGACCGCGGTGGGGCCGGCGAGGACGGTCAGGCGGTGCGGCACGGGGGCGCCCGCGGACCGGCCGGTCAGGAGCCGGCCCCCGCGGTGCCGAAGCGCTCCACGAGCGCGGCGATCTGGTGGGCGCCGAGGCCGCGCACGCGGCGCGACTCGGAGATGCCGATCTCGGCCATGATCTGCCGGGCCCGGACCTTGCCGACGTTGGGCAGGGACTCCAGGAGCGCGGAGACCTTCATCTTGCCGACGACCTCGTCCTCCTGGCCCTGCTTGATGACCTCGTCGAGCGAGCCACCGGCGTACTTCAGCCGGTTCTTCACCTGCGCCCGCTCACGACGAGCGGCGGCCGCCTTCTCCAGTGCGGCGGCGCGCTGTTCGGCGGTCAGGGGCGGTAGTGCCACGGGTCACCTCGGGATCGTTCTCGGCAGCGGTCCGGCGGCACCGCGGTGGCCCCGGGTCGTCGCGGGCCTCGCGTGCGGGACCGCCGCAACCTAGCGAGTCCGCTTCGGGGGCAGCAACGGCAGGGGGTGCGTGTCGCGGGGCCGTGACCTGCGCCTCTGGCGCCGCGGCGCCCGCCGGCTGGTGCGGGCAGGCGCCGCGGCGCCCGTCAGCGGGTGCGCGCCAGCGCTCCGGCGGCGATCTCCTCGGCCCAGTGGCAGGCGACCCGGCTGGCCCCCACCTGCCGCAGCGGTGGGCGCTCGTCGCCGCAGCGGGTGGGCTGCCGCCACGGGCAGCGGGTCTGGAAGCGGCAGCCCGGCGGTGGCGCGGCGGGGCTGGGCAGGTCGCCGGTGAGCAGGATCCGCTCCCGGCGCGCCTCCACCTCCGGGTCGGGCACCGGCGCCGCCGACAGCAGCGCCCGGGTGTAGGGGTGCAGCGGGTCCGCGTACAGCCGTGCGGTGGCGGCCTCCTCGACGATGCCGCCGAGGTACATGACGCCCACGGTGCGGCTCATGTGCCGCACGACGGCCAGGTCGTGGGCGATGACGAGGTAGGTGAGCCCCAGGTCGGCCTGCAGCTCCTCCAGCAGGGTGATGACCTGCGCCTGCACCGACACGTCGAGGGCGGAGACCGGCTCGTCGGCCACCACGAGCGAGGGGCCCAGCACGAGGGCGCGGGCGATGCCGATGCGCTGGCGCTGGCCGCCGGAGAACTCGTGCGGGTACTTCGCGGCCGCCGCCGCCGGCAGCCCCACCCGCTCCAGGAGCTCCTCCACCCGCGCCCGCCACGCCACCGGCCCGCCCGGCACGGCGTGCACGCGCATCGGCTCGGTGAGGGCGGAACCCACGCTCTGGCGGGGGTCGAGGCTGGCCAGGGGGTCCTGGAACACCATCTGCATCCGCGATCTGGCCCGACGCAGCTCCGGCGCCCGCAGCGCCCGCACGTCGGTGCCGTCCAGGTGCACGGTGCCGGCGGTGGGCTCGGTGAGGCGCAGCACGGCCCGCCCCAGGGTGGACTTGCCGCAGCCGGACTCCCCCACGAGGCCGTAGGTGGTGCCGCGCGGCACGTCGAGGTCCACCCCGTCGACGGCCTTGACGTGCCCGACGGTGCGGGCCAGCAGCGCGCCGCGGCGGACCGGGTAGTGCACCTGCAGCCCGCGCACCGACAGCAGCGGCCCGCCGTCACCGGGGTCCCGCACGTCCAGCACCGGGGCGCTCAC
>NZ_BAABIL010000391.1:0-4956 GCF_039542765.1 Kineococcus glutinatus | reverse complement strand
CGGGCGGTGCGGCCCCACGCCGCGCGGGCGGTGCGCGCCAGGCGCCGTCCGGCCCGGGAGGAGACCTCCCCGGCCGGACGGCGGGTCGCGGCGGTCGGCACGGGCCCACGGTATCCGCGCGGACCACCCCCGGCCGGACGGCGCGGCCGCGCAGCGGCCACCCGTCACCGGGCCGTCGGGCACCTCTCCGCTCGTGCGGCGAGGTCCGAGCCGCAACAATGGCGCCGATCGACGGACGCCCCAGGGCTGGACCGGAGGCCCGGCTCGGGCGACCGGTGCCGCCCTGGGCCCGCAACGCGCACGGAGGAGCACCAGCGATGCAGATCTGGCCGGGACGGCCCTACCCCCTCGGAGCCACGTACGACGGGGCGGGCACCAACTTCGCGCTGTTCTCCGAGGCGGCGCACCGGGTGGAGCTCTGCCTCATCGGGGACGACGGGTCCGAGCAGCGCATCGACATGCCCGAGGTCGACGGCTTCGTGTGGCACGCCTACCTGCCCTCGGTGCAGCCGGGGCAGCGCTACGGCTACCGGGTGCACGGCCCGTTCGACCCGCCGGCGGGGCACCGGTGCCAGCCCGAGAAGCTGCTGCTGGACCCCTACGCCAAGGCGATCGAGGGGCAGGTGGACGGGGACGAGTCGCTGTTCTCCTACCGCTTCGACGACAACGACGCGGTCAACTCCGACGACAGCCTCGGCCACACCATGCTCTCGGTGGTGGTCAACCCCTTCTTCGACTGGGGCAACGACCGCCGCCCGGGCCGCGAGTACCACGAGAGCGTCATCTACGAGGCGCACGTCAAGGGCCTGACGATGACGCACCCGGACATCCCCAAGGAGATCCGCGGCACCTACGCGGGCCTGGCGCACCCGGCGATGATCGAGCACCTCACGTCCCTCGGCGTGACCGCCGTGGAGCTCATGCCGGTGCACCAGTTCGTGCAGGACACCCACCTCGTCGACAAGGGGCTGTCCAACTACTGGGGCTACAACACGATCGGCTTCTTCGCGCCCCACAACTCCTACTCCTCCACCGGTCAGCGCGGCCAGCAGGTGCAGGAGTTCAAGTCGATGGTCCGCGCGCTGCACGAGGCGGACATCGAGGTCATCCTCGACGTGGTGTACAACCACACCGCCGAGGGCAACCACATGGGCCCGACGCTGTGCTTCCGCGGCATCGACAACGCCAACTACTACCGCCTCGTCGACGGTGACCAGAAGCACTACTTCGACACCACGGGCACGGGCAACAGCCTGCTGATGCGCTCCCCGCACGTGCTGCAGCTGATCATGGACTCGCTGCGGTACTGGGTGACGGACATGCACGTCGACGGCTTCCGCTTCGACCTCGCGGCCACCCTGGCCCGGCAGTTCCACGAGGTGGACCGGCTGTCCGTGTTCTTCGACCTCGTGCAGCAGGACCCGGTCGTCTCCCAGGTCAAGCTCATCGCCGAGCCGTGGGACGTCGGCGACGGCGGGTACCAGGTCGGCGGGTTCCCCCCGCTGTGGACGGAGTGGAACGGCAAGTACCGCGACACGGTCCGCGACTTCTGGCGGGGGGAACCGCACTCCCTCGGCGAGTTCGCCAGCCGGCTGTCCGGCTCCAGCGACCTGTACGAGCACACCGGGCGCAAGCCGATCGCGAGCATCAACTTCGTCACCGCGCACGACGGGTTCACGATGCGCGACCTCGTGTCCTACAACGACAAGCACAACGAGGCCAACGGCGAGGGCGGGGCGGACGGGGAGAGCCACAACCGCTCGTGGAACTGCGGGGCGGAGGGCGAGACCGACGACCCCGCGATCATCGCGCTGCGGGCGCGCCAGCACCGCAACCTGCTGACGACCCTGCTGCTCAGCCAGGGCGTACCGATGATCCTGCACGGCGACGAGCTGGGACGCACCCAGGGCGGCAACAACAACGTCTACTGCCAGGACAACGAGATCGCCTGGGTGGACTGGACGCTGAGCCCGACGCAGCAGGAGCTGCTGGCCTACGCCAAGCGGATCGTGGCGCTGCGGCGCACCGAGCCCGTCTTCCAGCGCCGCCGCTTCTTCGCCGGTGACGCCAGCCACGGCGGGGAGAGCGCCGTCGGCGACATCGAGTGGTTCACCCCGGCCGGCACCGAGATGAGCGACACCGACTGGGCGGACGCCTCGCGCGGCTGCGTCATGGTGTTCCTCAACGGTGAGGCGATCCCCGAGCCGGACCGGCGCGGGGAGCGGATCGTCGGGGACTCCTTCCTCGTGCTCCTCAACCCCTGGCACGAGGACGTCACCTTCACCCTGCCCGAGGCCAGCTACGGCGAGGACTGGCACCTGCGGCTGGACACCGCCGACGACCAGGTCGGCGTCGTCAACATCTTCACCGACGAGTCCGCCTTCGGGCCGGGGACGAAGCTGCCCGTGGCCTCCCGCTCGATCACGGTGCTGGCCCGCAAGCCGGGGACCGGCGCGTGAGCGCGCCGGGCGGGCGCCGGCCCGGCGTGCCCACCGGCACCTACCGCTTCCAGGTGCAGCGGGCGTTCACCTTCGACGACGCCGCGGCCCGGGTGGGCTACCTCGACGCCCTCGGCGTCTCCCACGCCTACCTCTCCCCCGTGCTGACGGCCACCGAGGGCTCCACGCACGGCTACGACGTCGTGGACCACTCGCGGTTGTCCCCCGACGCGGGTGGGCGCGAGGCCTTCGACCGGCTCAGCGCGGCCCTGCGCGAGCGGGGGCTGGCGGCGGTGGCGGACGTCGTGCCCAACCACATGGCGGTGCCGACGCCGGCCTCGGCGAACCGGCAGCTGTGGTCGGTGATGCGCGAGGGCCCGCACTCCCCCTTCGCGAAGTGGTTCGACGTGGACTGGTCGGTGCCCGACCGGGCGCTGCTCGTGCCGGTGCTGGGCGGGCGCATCGGGCAGGTGCTCGCCGCGGGCGAGCTGTCCCTGGACACCGGCGGCGAGGAGCCGCTGCTGCGCTACTACGACCACGTCTTCCCGGTGCGCCCGGGCACCGGGCACCTGCCGCTGCCGCAGCTGGTGGACCGGCAGTGGTACCGGCTGGCGCACTGGCGGGTGGCCGACGAGGAGCTGAACTACCGCCGCTTCTTCGACGTCGACACCCTCGCGGCGATCCGGGTGGAGGACGAGGAGGTCTTCTCGGCCTCCCACGCGCTGCTGCTGGAGCTGCTGCACGGCGGCCAGCTCGACGGCCTGCGCATCGACCACCCCGACGGCCTGGCGGACCCGGCCGGCTACCTGCGCCGGCTGCGCGCGGCCACCGACCGCGGCGACGGCGGTGCGTGGGTGGTGGTGGAGAAGATCCTGGAGGGCGAGGAGACCCTCGGCGAGGACTGGGCGTGCGACGGCACCACCGGCTACGACGCGCTGCACGTGGTGGCGGGGCTGTTCCTGGACCCGGCCGGCGCCGCCCCCCTGCTGGCGCACTACACGACGCTCACCGGTGACACCGCGGACTTCGAGGAGGTCGTCGACCGCGCCAAGCGCGAGGTCGTCGAGCACGGCCTCTACGCCGAGGTGCACCGGCTGGTGGACCTGCTCGTCGAGATCTGCCACGCCGACGTCGACCTGCGCGACCACACCCGCCGCGGGCTGCACGAATCGGTCGTGGAGCTGCTCGTCGCGATGGACCGCTACCGCGCCTACGTCGTGCCCGGTGAGCCGGCGCCGGCGGAGTCGGTGGAGGTGCTGCGCGCGGCCGCCGAGCGCGCGCGCCGGCACCTGCCCGCCGAGCGGCACGACACCCTCGACGTCGTCGTGGAGCTCGCCCTCGGCCGCGGCATCCCCGACGCGGCGGGCGACGGCGCGGCGGCGGCCGACAAGCGGGCGGAGTTCGTCGTCCGCTTCCAGCAGACCTGCGGGCCGGTGATGGCCAAGGGCGTGGAGGACACCGCGTTCTACCGCTGGTTCCGGCTCTCCTCGCTCAACGAGGTCGGCGGCGACCCGGCCCGCTTCGGCGTGGCGCCGGAGGAGTTCCACGCCTTCGGCTCCCGGCTGGCGCGGGACTGGCCGGCGACCATGACGACGCTGTCCACCCACGACACCAAGCGCAGCGAGGACGTGCGGGCCCAGCTGTCCGGGCTGTCGGAGCGCCACGAGGAGTGGCACGCGGCGCTGGCCCGCTGGCGGGAGGCCGCCGGGGCGCACCGGGAGGCCGAGCTCGACGCGCGCACCGAGGTGCTCATCTGGCAGACCGTCGTGGGCACCTGGGGTCGCGGTGGCCCGATCAGCCCCGAGCGGCTCGTGGCCTACCTGGAGAAGGCGACCCGGGAGGCCAAGGAGCACACGACGTGGACGGCGCAGGTCGAGGCGTACGAACACGCGGTGCGCCGCTTCGCCGAGGGGGTGCTGGCGGACGCGGACATCATGGCGCAGGTGGGCGCGTTCGTCGCCGCCCTGGCCCCCTCCACCCGCACGGCGGTGCTGGGGCAGAAGCTGCTGCAGCTCCTCATGCCGGGCGTCCCGGACGTCTACCAGGGCACCGAGCTCGTGGACCTGTCCCTCGTCGACCCGGACAACCGCCGCCCGGTGGACTACGCCGAGCGCGAGCGCCGGCTGGCCGCGCTGGACGCGGGCGGGACACCGGCCGACCTGGACGACGAGAAGCTGCTCGTCGTCTCCCGCGCGCTGCGGTTGCGCCGGCAGCACCCGGGGTGGTTCGGGCGCGAGTCCACCTACGGGCCGGTGCCCACGAGCACCGGCAACGCGGTGGCGCTGGCCCGCGGGGACGCCTCGGGGGCGCACGTCGTGGCGGTCGCCACCCGGCTGCCCGTGGCGCTGGAGCGCAACGGCGGCTGGGGCGAGCACTCCATCGCGCTCCCGGAGGGCAGCTGGCGCTGCCTGCTGTCGGGCACCAGGGCCCACGGCACGACCGGCCTGGCAGCGCTGCTGGCGGACCTGCCCGTCGCGCTGCTCGTCCGCGAGGACTGACACCTCCCGCCGCGGGCGCC
>NZ_BAABIL010000390.1:0-5290 GCF_039542765.1 Kineococcus glutinatus | reverse complement strand
CGCCCCACCTGGCGGCGCAGGCCCTCGTCGTCGTGGAGCGCAGCAACCGGGGCCCGGAGCCGGGCTGGCCGGCCGGGTGGGCGCGCGAGGACGCCCGCCGCTACGGCGAAACCGTCCTGTGGTTCGCCGGCCCGACCGCCGCGGGGTCCTGACGCCCCCGGCCGCCGGGGCCGGTGGCGCCGTCGCACCCGGACGGCGCAGCCGCGGGGCGCTGCGGGCGGTGCGCCCGGCCACCGCTGCTAGGTTCTGCGCGTGCCAGAGCCCGCCGCCCGCCGCTGCGTGTGCCCGGGCAGCTTCGACCCGGTGACGGTCGGTCACGTCGACGTCATCCTGCGCGCCGCCCGCCTCTTCGAGGAGGTCGTCGTCGCCGTGGCCGCCAACCCCGCCAAGCGCTCGCTGTTCACCCTCGACGAGCGCGTCGCGATGGTGCGGGAGGCGATCGCGGGGCGCCCCGGTGCCGAGCGGGTCGTGGTCGACGCCCTGGGGGACGGGTTGCTCGCCGAGCACAGCCGGGCCATCGGGGCCCCGGTCGTCGTCAAGGGGCTGCGCGGCGGCACCGACTTCGCCTACGAGCTGCCGATGGCGCTGATGAACCGCCACCTCGCCGACGTCGAGACGGTCTTCCTCGCGGGCGACCCCCGCTTCGAGCACGTCTCCTCCAGCCTCGTCAAGGAGGTCGCCGGCCACGGGGGCGACGTCCGCGGCCTGGTGCCGCCGCAGGTGGAGACGGCCCTGCGGGAGCGGCTCGAGCAGCAGCGCCCCGGTGGGGCGGCACAGCCAGACCAGCCACAGGGAGGCAGGTAGTCGTGGAGGTCCACGAGAAGCTCGGGCAGCTGGCGGCCGTGGTCACGGGGGCGCGCGGCATCCCCATGTCCACGTCCTGCGTCGTCGACCGCGAGGACGTGCTGCGCCTCGTCGCCGACGTCCGCCGCCTGCTGCCCGTCGAAGTCCAGCAGGCCGGTGACGTGCTGGCCGCCCGTGACGACGTGCTCACCGCCGCCCGGCAGGAGGCCGAGCACCTCGTCGCCGACGCCCGCACGCGCGCGGACGCCCTGGTCGAGACGCAGTCGGTGATGCGAGCCGCCCGCGAGCGGGCCGAGCACATCGTCGCCAGCGCCCGCGAGGAGGCCGCCCGGCTGCGGCGGGAGGCCGACTCCTGGTGCGACGGCAAGCTCGCCGACTTCGAGGCGGAGGTGCAGCGGCTGCTGCAGCAGGCCTCGCGGGGGCGGGAGCGGCTGCGCAGCCGCGGCGCGGAGGCGGAGGGGGACCCCGCCCCGGTCGCGGCGACGGGCGAGGACGGCGCGGGGGGCGGCGGCGCCTCCTGAGGCCGCCGGTGCGCACCGGTTTGGGGACCTCGCGCCTGCTCGGCTAGGCTGGTCGGCGGCCTCGACGCCGGTGAGCGGTTCCACCCACGGTGGAGCGGACCACGGGTGCCGGGGCCGTCCAGCGCCGGTGCGGGTCCGCGAGGGCGGCGGCCCGGGCCACCGGCAGTCCGCGGAGGGGAGCAGTCGTGAGGGAGAAGGCGGGTCACCTCGACCCGAACTCGCCGTTCGTGCTGTCGACCCACGAGCTGGGGCGCCGCCCCGGCTCGATGCGGAAGGTGGAGCGCACGGTGCCGGCCCCGGCCGACCTGGGCACCGAGGTCGTCAGCGTTCCCCAGGGCAGCGACGTGCGTCTCGACCTCCGCCTGGAGGCCGTCATGGAGGGCGTCCTCGTCTCGGGCACGGCGTCCGGCCGGGCCGTCGGCGAGTGCGTCCGCTGCCTGGAGGACGTCGCGCTCGACGTCGAGGTGGAGCTGCAGGAGCTGTTCGCCTACGCCGAGCGCGCGGGTGGCCCGGGTGGTGACGACGACGACGAGCTGCGCTCGCTCGACGGCGACCTGCTCGACCTGGAGCCGGTGCTGCGCGACGCGGTCGTGCTCGAGCTGCCGTTCCAGCCGGTGTGCTCCGAGGACTGCCCCGGGCTGTGCGTCGAGTGCGGCGCCCGCCTGGCCGACGACCCCGGCCACACCCACGCCACGGCCGATCCCCGCTGGGCCGCCCTGCAGGGCCTCGTCGTCAGCGACGACACCGCCCGACCGATCCCGTCCGACCCGAGAGAGAAGAGCTGACCGTGGCCGTTCCGAAGCGGAAGATGTCCCGCAGCAACACCCGGTCCCGTCGCGCGCAGTGGAAGGCGTCGGAGACCACCCTCACCACGACCGTCCAGCGCGGGCAGGTCGTGCACTCCCGTCCGCACCAGGCGCGCGTCGTGACCGACTCCGCGGGCACGCCGCTGTACCTGGAGTACAAGGGCCGCAAGGTCAAGGACCTCTGAGCTGGTCGGCAGCGACGCCGGGCACCTCCGGGCGGGTGGGGGCGACCTCGCCCGCCTGGAGGAGCGTCTCGGCCTGCGCATCGGCTCGGCGCTGCTCCTGCAGGCGCTGACGCACCGCTCGTACGCCTACGAGAACGGCGGCCTGCCCACCAACGAGCGCCTGGAGTTCCTGGGGGACTCGGTGCTCGGGCTCGTCGTCACCGACAGCCTCTACCACCGCCACCCCAGCGTGCCCGAGGGGCAGCTGGCCAAGCTGCGCGCCGCCGTCGTCAACATGCGGGCGCTGGCCGACGTGGCGCGCTCCCTGCACCTGGGCGACCACGTGCGCCTGGGCAAGGGCGAGGAGACCACCGGCGGGCGCGACAAGGCATCCATCCTCGCCGACACCCTCGAGGCGGTCTTCGGTGCCGCATACCTCGCCGTCGGCCTGGACGCCACCCGCGAGCTCGTGCTGCGCCTGCTGGTGCCGCTGGTCGACTCCGCGGAGCGCCTGGGCGCCGGCACCGACTGGAAGACCACCCTGCAGGAGCTCACGGCCTCCTCGGGCCTCGGGGTGCCCGCCTACGCGGTGCGCGACGAGGGCCCCGACCACGCCAAGCACTTCCACGCCGACGCCGTCGTGGCGGGCACGGCGCTCGGCTCCGGGGAGGGCCGCAGCAAGAAGGAGGCCGAGCAGCGCGCGGCGGCCGCCGCGGTGCAGGCGCTGCACGAGGCGCAGGCCGCGCACGCGGTGCGCACCACGTCCCGCGTGGACGGCTGAGGCCTCCCGCGCCGTGCCGGAGCTGCCGGAGGTCGAGGTCGTCCGCCGCGGTCTGGCCCAGCACGTGGCGGGCCGCACCGTCGTGGCCGCGGAGGTGCTGCACCCGCGGGCGGTGCGCCGCCACGTCGCCGGCGCCGCCGACGCCGTCGTGCGGATGACCGGCGCGCAGCTGGCCGACGCCGTGCGCCGCGGCAAGTACCTGTGGCTGCCCCTGCTGCGCGGCGGGGACGCCGACGAGGCGGTCGTCGTGCACCTGGGCATGAGCGGGCAGCTCCTCGTGCAGCCGCCCGGCGCGCCGGCGGAGAAGCACCTGCGGGCGCGCTGGCGTTTCGCCGACGACGGCCCGGAGCTGCGTTTCGTCGACCAGCGCACCTTCGGGGGCCTGGCCGTGGAGCCGCTGGTGCCCACCGCCGACGGTGGGCCGGGCGGCGCGGGGGAGCACCCCGGTGCGCCGTGGGCGGCGTCCCTGCCCGCCCCGGTGGCGCACATCGCCCGCGACCCGCTGGACCCCCGCTTCGACGACGCGGCCTTCGCGGTGCGGCTGCGGGGGCGGGCCACCGGCGTCAAGCGGGCGGTGCTGGACCAGACGCTGGTCTCCGGGGTGGGCAACATCTACGCCGACGAGGCGTTGTGGCGGGCGCGGGTGCACTTCGCGCGGCGCACCGCCTCGCTGACCGACGCGGAGGTCGCCGCGCTGCTGGCGGGGTTGCGGGAGGTGATGACCGCGGCGCTGGAGGCGGGCGGCACGAGCTTCGACGCGCTCTACGTCAACGTCAACGGCGCCAGCGGCTACTTCGACCGCTCCCTGGCCGTCTACGGGCAGGCGGGGCGGGCGTGCCGGCGCTGCGGCGCGCCGGTGCGCCGCGACGCCTTCATGAACCGCTCCTCGTTCTCCTGCCCCACCTGCCAGCCCCTCCCCGCCGACCCGCACCGCTGACCCTCCCCGCCGCCCCGCGGCGCCGGCCCGCACCGAGCCCCCTAGCCTCGGCGGGGTGAGCGAGCAGGACGTGCGGCTGCAGGCCTGGGTGCGCGGGCGCGTGCAGGGCGTCGGGTTCCGCTGGTGGACCCGCGCGCAGGCCCTCGAACTGGGCCTGGCGGGCTCGGCCTCCAACCGCCCCGACGGGCGGGTGGAGGTCGTCGCGGAGGGACCGCGCGCGGCCGCGGAGGAACTGCTGCGCCGCCTGGGTGAGCAGCCCGGCGCCCGCGGCCGCCCCGGCGAGGTCGCGGGCGTCGTGGAGCGCTGGGACGTCCCCCGCGGGGCCGTGGGGTTCGTCGAGCGCTGAGCCGCACGTCCCGGCGGGACGGCCTGGCCGGGCGGGCGACGCCCCGCGCGGGGTGCCGGGGACGCCCCCTCGCGGCAACTACCCTCGATGCCCGTGCACCTGAAGACCCTCACCCTCAAGGGGTTCAAGTCGTTCGCCTCCGCGACGACG
Source organism: Kineococcus glutinatus (assembly GCF_039542765.1). Taxonomy (NCBI): domain Bacteria; kingdom Bacillati; phylum Actinomycetota; class Actinomycetes; order Kineosporiales; family Kineosporiaceae; genus Kineococcus; species Kineococcus glutinatus. Next base: position 781 of record NZ_BAABIL010000390.1, on the reverse strand, counting down.
CTGCGGCTCGAACCCGGCATCACCTGCGTGGTGGGTCCCAACGGCTCCGGCAAGTCCAACGTGGTGGACGCCCTGACGTGGGTGATGGGGGAGCACAGCGCCAAGAGCCTGCGCGGCGGGAAGATGGAGGACGTCATCTTCGCCGGAACCACCGGTCCGGGCGGGCGCGCCGCCCTGGGCCGCGCCGAGGTCAGCCTGACCATCGACAACACCGACGGCAGGCTGCCCATCGACTACTCCGAGGTGACGATCACCCGGACGATGTTCCGCACCGGCGGCAGCGAGTACGCCATCAACGGCTCGGGCTGCCGGCTGCTCGACGTGCAGGAGCTGCTCTCCGACTCCGGCATCGGCCGGGAGATGCACGTCATCGTCGGGCAGGGCCAGATCGACGCCGTGCTGCAGGCCTCCCCGGAGGAGCGCCGCGCCTTCGTCGAGGAGGCCGCGGGCGTGCTCAAGCACCGCCGGCGCAAGGAGAAGGCGCTGCGCAAGCTCGACGCGATGGAGGCCAACCTCCAGCGCGTCGGGGACCTCGTCTCGGAGATCCGCCGCCAGCTCAAGCCGCTGGGGCGGCAGGCGGAGGTCGCCCGCCGCGCCCGCGTCGTCCAGGCCGACCTGCGCGACGCCCGCTCCCGCCTGCTCGCCGACGACCTGGTGCAGGCCGCCTCGGCGCTGCAGCGGGAGGAGGCCGACGAGGCGGCGCTGCTGACCCGCCGCGAGGCCGTGGACGCCGAGCTGGCCGAGGCGGGCACCCGGCTGGCCGCCGCGGAGGAGCGGGCCG
>NZ_BAABIL010000389.1:0-6958 GCF_039542765.1 Kineococcus glutinatus | reverse complement strand
CGAGGAGGGCAGGTCCATCGCGTGGTGCACCGCGGTGGCGACGGCGGGCTCCAGGTGCGGTGGACCGTGCCGGAGTCGGGGGGCACGAGACCGGCCAGCACGTGCAGCAGGGTCGTCTTGCCGCGGCCGTTCTCCCCGACGACGGCCAGCCGGGACCGCGCCGAGACGACGACCGAGACGCGGTCGAGGACCCGCCGGGCCCCGCGCGTGACGCTGACGTCCTCGGCGCGCACGTGGGCGCGCGCACCGGCGGGCAGGTGCCCGGGCACGGGCGAGGGGGGGACGGGCGGGGTGGACGACGGGGAGGTGGGGGTGGTGGGCACGGGGTGCTCCGCGGCTCGGGGTGGAGCCGGGCAGCCGCAGCGGCCGCCCGGCGTGGACCGGGGCGGCGGGCAGGGAGGTGGGAACCGCTCGGTGCGCCGCCGTCAGCGGCGGCGGAGCCTCGTCGACGCGATGACCGTGTGCACGCCGGCGACGCTAGCGCGGCGCCGGGGGAGGGGGCCACGGGTTTACCGGGCGCCCTGCGGTACCGGGTCGGTCACGATCTGCGGAACTGGTTGACGGCCCCCGGGGCGGGGGCTAGTTTCCGCGGCGGGTGAATCGTTCCAGTGCGGTATCGCGCCGGAACCCGCCGGTTTCACGCGCGATGCCCTGCGTCGGCGCGGCACCGTGCGGCATCCTGCCCCGGGGCCGCCCCACCGGACGGTCCCGTCTGCTGAGCGACGGCAGCGCTGCCGTCCGAGGAGGGAACCATGCGCCTGCCCCGCACCCCGACCGCCGTCCTCGCGGTCGCCCTGGCCGGCGGCCTCGCCCTGACCGGCTGTTCCAAGAAGACCGACACCGCCGCCACCGGCACCGACGGCGCGGACACCACCACCGTCGCCTTCGTGCCCAAGCTGCAGGGCGTGCCCTACTTCGAGGCGATGAACGCCGGCGGTGAGGCCGCCGCCGCCGAGCTCGGTTTCGAGTGGGTCTACCGCGGATCCACCACCGCCGACGCCGGCGCGCAGACCGACATCGTGAAGTCGCTGATCCAGCAGGAGGTCGACGTGCTGGTCGTCGCACCCAACGACCCCGACTCCATGGCGCCGGTGCTGCAGGACGCCGCCGACGCGGGCATCGAGGTCATGACCGCCGACACCGACGCCCCCAACTCCGTGCGCGAGGTGTTCGTCAACCAGGCCACCGCCGAGGGCATCGGCACCGCCCTCACCGACTCGCTGCTGGAGGCCATGGGTGGCAAGGGCAAGTACGCCATCGTCTCCTGCGGCCAGACCGCGGCGAACCTCAACTCCTGGATCGAGGTCCAGAAGGAGGTGACCGCCGAGAAGTACCCCGAGGCGGAGATCGTCGACATCGTCTACGCCGGCGAGGACGAGGCCAAGGCCACCTCCATGGCCAAGGACCTCATGAACGCCCACCCCGACCTCACCGGCCTCGTCGGGGAGTGCACCTCCTCCGCGCCCGGCGTCGCCAAGGCCGTCGCGGAGACCGGCAAGATCGGGCAGGTCTTCACCGTCGGCCTCGGCACCCCGCAGGCGATGAAGCAGTACCTCGACGAGGGCTCGGCGAGCACCACCATCCTCTGGGACGTGGAGAAGCTCGGCTACCTCACCGGCTGGGCCGGCAAGCAGCTCGCCGACGGCACCGCGTTCTCCGCGACCAACGAGGTCAGCGCCGACCTGCCCGCCGTGGAGTACACCGACAGCGACAAGATGCTGCTGCTGGGGCCGCCCCTGGAGATCACCAAGGACAACGTCGACCAGTTCGACTACTGATCCCCCCGGTGGGTCCGGTCGCCGCGCGCGACCGGGCCCGGCGTCCGCAGCGGAAGGCGACGAGCATGGATGGCAGCGGACCCGGCGGGCAGGGCGACGTGCTCCTGCGCGCGACGGGGGTGGAGAAGCGGTACGGCGGCGTGCGGGCCCTGCGCGGCGTCGACTTCGAGGTGCGCGCCGGTGAGGTGCACGCCCTCGTGGGTGAGAACGGCGCCGGCAAGTCCACCCTCATCAAGATCGTGTCGGGGGCCGAGACCGCCGACGGGGGCACCGTCACCGTCGCCGGCACCGCGCTGGAACCCGGCAGCACCCAGGCCGCCATGGCCGCCGGGATCGCGACCGTCTACCAGGAACCCCACCTGTTCGGCGAGCTCGACGTCGCCGAGAACGTGTTCCTCGGCCGCGAGCTGCGCCACGGTGGCCGCGTCGACCGGCGCGCCCAGCGCGCGCGGGTGGTGGAGCTGCTGGAGCAGATCGGCCTCGACCCCGCCATCGCCGACGTCCGCGTCGCCGACCTGCCGGTGGCCGAGCAGCAGCTGGTGTCCATCGCCAAGGCGTTCGCGCACTCCGCGCGCGTCCTCGTCCTCGACGAGCCCTCCGCCATCCTCACCGACCGCGAGATCGAGATCCTGTTCGCGGTGGTGCGGCGGCTGCGCGCCGCGGGCATGGGCGTCGTGTACATCAGCCACCGCCTCGACGAGCTGGCGCAGATCACCGACCGGGTCACCGTGATGCGCGACGGCCTCGTCGTCGCCGGCGAGCCCACCGCGTCGCTGACCGTGCGGCGCATCGCCGAGCTGATGGTCGGCCACGCCGTCGGCGGCCGCGGCCGGCGGCAGCGCGCCGTCGACGGCGAGGAGGTCCTCGCCGTGCGGGGGCTGGGGCGCGGTGAGCGCTTCCGGGGCCTCGACCTCACCGTGCGCGCCGGGGAGGTCGTCGCCCTCTACGGCCTCGTGGGCTCCGGCACCAGCGACATCGCCCGCGCCCTCTACGGCATCACCCCGGCCACCGACGGCGTCGTCGCCGTCGACGGGCGGCAGGTGCGGCTGCGCAGCCCCCGCGCGGCGGCCGCCGCGGGCATCACCCTGCTGCCCGGCAACCGCAAGGCGCAGGGGGTGTTCGGGGACAAGTCGATCGCCTTCAACATCTCCAGCGCCCACCTGGGTTTCCTCTCCAGGTCCGGCTGGTTCGACGCCCGCCGCGAGCGGGAGGTCGCCGAGCACTACATCTCCGAGATCGCCATCAAGGCGCCGGGCCCGGACACGCTGGTGGGCAACCTCTCCGGCGGCAACGCCCAGAAGGTGGTGCTCGCCCGCCAGCTCGTGGAGAAACCCCGTGTCCTCGTGATGGAGGAACCCACGCAGGGCGTCGACGTCGGCGCCAAGGAGGAGATCCACCGCCTCGTGCTGGAGCTCGCCGCCGCCGGCAGCGCCGTCCTCGTCATCTCCACCGACCTCGCGGAGGTCCTGGAGCTGGCCGACCGCGTCGTCGTCGTGCGGCGCGGCAGCGTGGTGCGGGAGTTCGCCGCCGGCGCCACCCAGGCCGACGTCCTCGCCGCGGCCGCCGGTGACGCCGGCACCACCCCCGGCGGGACCGCCGCCGACCCGACCAGCGCACCGACCAGCGCGCCCACCGGCGCAGGAGGGACACCGTGAGCGTCCTGGCAACCCGACCGGAACCCGCGGCCGCCGCCACCACCCGGCGCCGCCCGGTGCTGCGCGGCGTCGAGGGGCAGGAACTCGTCCTCATCGGCGTCCTCGCCGTCACCTGGGTGGCCCTCAGCCTCGCCACCGACACGTTCCTCACCGGCGGGAACCTGCGCAACATCGTGTTCTCGGTGGCGCCCGTCGCCCTCATCGGCATCGGCATGACGGCCGTCATCGTCACCGCCGGCATCGACGTGTCGGTGGGTTCGCAGGTGGCCGTCGTCATCGTCGTCGTCGGCAAGCTCGTCCGCGACGCCGGCGTCCCGCTGCTGCCGGCCCTCGCCGTCGCGCTCGTCCTCGGCGGCGTGCTCGGCACCGTCAACGGCCTGCTGGTCTCCTACGGGCGGATCCACCCGATCATCGTCACGTTCGGCACGCTGAACGTGTACCGGTTCGTCAGCCTGCAGATCTTCGGCAACGAGCAGGTCTCCGGCGTGCCCGGCACCTTCGCGGTGCTCGGCGGCGGCCAGCGGGGCCAGCTGCTCGGGATCCCCGCGGCGTTCCTGCTCGCCGTCGTCCTCGGCGCCCTCATGTGGTGCTACATGCGGTTCTGGCCCACCGGACGCCACCTCTACGCCGTCGGCGGCGACCCCCTCGCGGCCCGGCTGGCCGGCGTGAGCGTCCGGCGCCGCGTCGTCTCCGCGTACGTCCTCACCGGTGTCTGCGCCGGGCTCGCCACGTGCGTGCTCATCGGTTCCGGCGGCCTCGTGCAGCAGAACGCCGGCGCCGGCCTGGAGCTGGCCGTCATCGCCGCCGTCGTCATCGGCGGCACGAGCATCGTCGGCGGCCGCGGCACCGTGCTGGGCACCCTGCTCGGGGCGCTGCTGGTGGGCACCATCACCAGCGCCGTCACGCTGCTGGGCTGGAGCAGCCAGCTCACGAACCTCTTCATCGGCGTGTTCATCCTCATCGCAGTCGGCGCCGACCTGCTGCGCGAGCGCAGGAGGCGGTCCCGTTGAGCCGGTCCCCGGCCACCGCCCCCACCGCGCCGCGCCCGGCCCCCGGCGGCCCGCCGCCCGCGCGGGAGCCGCTGCCCGCCCGGCTGCTGCGCATCGCCCTCACCGAGCGCGTCGCGCTGCTCGCCGTCCTGCTCGTCGTGGTCGTCGCGGTGTTCTGGTGGCAGGGCCGCAACCAGTACCTCGTGGCCCCCTACGACCTGCCCTACCTGGCCTCGGCGCTGGAGTCGATGGTGCCGGTGTGCATCCTCGCCATCGCCCAGCTGCTCGTCGTCGTCTCCGGCCGCGGCGGCATCGACCTGTCCGTCGGCGGCATCGTGTCGCTGGCGGGCATGGTGTTCGGGTTCTGCGTCGGGCCGTTCGGGTGGGCGACGGCGCCGTCGGTGGTGGTGGCCGTCGCCGCCGGCGCGCTCATGGGCGCCCTCAACGGGTTCCTCGTCGCGTACGTGCGCTTCCCCGCGCTCATCGCCACCCTCGCGACCTCCTACGCGTTCGGCGCGCTGGCGCTGCTCAGCAACGACAACGCCCCCATCTCCGACGAACCCGTGCAGGAGCTGCACGAGCTGACCCGCTCGCTGGCGGTGCCCGGGGTCGGGGACGTGCCGCTGCAGGTGCTGACGTTCCTCGTGCCGGTGCTCGTGGTGGCGTGGCTGGTGCTGGCCCGCTCCACGTACGGGCGCTCGCTGTACGCCGTCGGCACCAACGACGTCGCCGCGCTCTACGCCACCCAGCCGGTGCGGCGCACCCGGTTCCTCGCCTACGTCGGCTCCGGGCTGCTGGCGGGTGTCGTGGCCGTGGTCACCGTCGCCCAGTTCGCCTCCGCCCGCCCCGACGCCGGCAGCGCCGGCAACGGCATGGCGCTGCCGGCCATCACGATCGCCGTCCTCGGCGGCGTGGCCATCCAGGGCGGCGTCGGGCGCGTCGGTGGCGTCGTCGTCGCGGCGCTGCTGGTGACGTGGCTCAACGCCGGGATCCTGCTGGCGTTCGAGGGGTCGGAGGGCAGCCGCTACCAGCTCCTCGCGCTCGGCCTGGTGCTCGTGCTGTCGGCCCTGCTGAACACGCTCGCGCTGCGCCGCTACGGGCGCATCTCGTAGCCTCGTCGGACCGTCGCCGCGCGATCCGCGCACGGCACGGCACCCGCGACGAGGACGTGCGCCCGTGATCCGTGCCCTGCTGTCCACCACCGCCGCCGCGGTGGCGGTGGTGCTCACCGCGCCCGCCGCCGCGGCGGCCCCCGGTGACCCGGACCCCCGCTTCGGCGAGGGCGGCACCGTCGTGGTGGAGGGCGCCGTGCCCGGGGGGTTCGCCCGCGGCGCCGCGCTGGCGCGGCAGGGCACCGGGACGCTCGTCGCGTCCCTGCGCACCCCGCTCGACCCGTCCGCGGTCGCCGACCCCGGCGCCGCCGTCGTCCTGGTGCGCCGGCTGGGGCCGGCCGGCCGCCTCGACCGCACGTTCGCCGACGCGGGCCAGCTCGTCGTGGACGCCGGGCGGCCGGCGCAGGCCGCGCAGGTGGTCGTGCTGCCCGACGGCCGGGTCCTCGTGCTGGCCACCCTCGACGCCGGTGGCGGGCAGTCGAGCGCCGCCCTGCTGCGGCTGCTGCCGGACGGCCGGCCGGACCCGGCCTTCAACGGCGGTGTCCCGGTGGTCTCCGGCATGGGCGCCGGCCCCCTCGACGAGCGGCTGCTGGGGCGCCTGCGCCCGAACTCGGTGGTGCCCACCGCCGGCGGCGGCTACCTCGTGGCCGCCGAGGAGGACGGCGGGGGGACCTCCGACCTGCTGCTGGCCGCGTTCGACGCCGGCGGGCGGCCGGTCGCCTCGTTCGGCACCGGCGGGGTGCGGCGGGTCGACCTGGGCGGCGACGACCGCGTGCAGCTGGTGGCCGGGCCGTCGGGTGAGGTCCTCGCCGTCGGCAGCTCCGCCCCCGCGGGGGGTGCCGCCGACGACGTCGTCGGTGTCGTGGCGCGGTTGCGGCCCGACGGCACCCCCGACCCGGGGTTCGGCGACGGCGGCGTGGTGCGCCTGCCGATGCCCGGCTGGCAGCTCTACGCGCGCGGCGGTGTCGTCGCCGGGGACGCGCTCGTGCTCTCCGGCTCGGGGGTCGACCTCACCTCCCGCGCGGTGGCCGGCGTCCTGGTGCGCGTCTCGCTGCGGGGCGAGCTCGACGCCGGGTTCGGCAGCGGCGGTTTCCTCGTGCTCGACGCCCCCGGCACCCCGGAGGGCGCCACGGCCGTCGCCGGCCCCGGCGGCACGCTGCTCGTGGGTCGCCTCCTGGGCGACGGCCCCTTCGCCTCGCGCCTGGAGCAGCGCGACGCCCGCAGCGGGGCGCCCGTCGCGGCGTTCGGCGCGGGCGGGTCGGTGGCCGCGGACGACCTGGTCGTCACCGGGGTCCTCGCCGATCCCGCGTTCGGCGCCGGTGGCGTGCTGGTGGCCGCGGACCGCCAGGACGCGTGGGCGCCGCGGACCGTGGTGCGCCGGTACCAGCTGCGCCGCGAGCCGCTGCCCCGCGGCCGGCGCGCCG
>NZ_BAABIL010000388.1:0-2199 GCF_039542765.1 Kineococcus glutinatus | reverse complement strand
GGCGATCGCCGCGTCGACGGCCCCCGCCGCGACGGCCCCCGCCGCGGCGACGGCCCCCGCGGCGGTGGGGGGCTCCGTCCACGTCCTCGCCAAGCCCCCCGTGCGCAAGCTGGCCCGCGACCTCGGGGTGGACCTGGCCGATGCCGTCGCCAGCGGCCCGGGCGGCACGGTGACCCGCCAGGACGTCCTGGACCTCGTGCCGGGGGCGGCGACGGAGCCGGCCCGCCGCCGCGACGACCGCCCGCGCGAGAAGCACGTCCCGATCCGCGGGGTGCGCAAGGCCACCGCGCAGGCGATGGTGGAGAGCGCCTTCTCGGCCCCCCACGTCACCGTGTTCACCACGGTCGACGTCACCCGCACGATGAAGCTGGTGGCCCGGCTCAAGGAGGACCCGCAGTTCGCGGGCGTGCGGATCTCGCCGCTGCTGTTCGTGGCCAAGGCGCTGCTGGTGGCGGTGGGGCGCAACCCCGACGTCAACGCCACCTGGGACGGCGACGCGCAGGTCATCGTGGTGAAGAACTACGTCAACCTGGGCATCGCGGCCGCCACCCCGCGCGGGCTGCTGGTGCCGAACGTGAAGGACGCCGACCAGATGGGCCTGCGGGAGCTGGCCGAGGCGCTGGCCGAGCTGACCCGCACCGCCCGGGAGGGGCGCACCACCCCGGCGGACATGGCGGACGGCACCATCACCATCACCAACGTCGGGGTGTTCGGCATCGACACCGGCACGCCCATCCTCAACCCCGGGGAGGCCGCGATCCTCGCGCTGGGGCGGATCGCGCAGCAGCCGGCCGTGCACAAGGGCAGGGTCAAGCCGCGCTGGCTGACCACGCTCGGGCTGTCCTTCGACCACCGGATGGTCGACGGGGAGCTGGGCAGCCGGTTCCTGGCGGACATCGCGGCGGTGCTGGAGGACCCGGTCCGCGCCCTCACCTGGGGCTGAGCCGGCCGGGGGCGCAGGGGTGACGCAGCGTTCGCGCGAGCCGTCCTGGCTCACCCGATCGGCGCAATCTTCCGCAGAGCCTTGTCACGCAAAGGAATGACGGCTTCACTTAGAGCAAGCGCTGACCGTCCGGGGGGAACCGAGGCGGCAGGCCTGATCTGGGGGGTTTCACCATGGGGTTCCGTGCTGCCGTCGTGCTCGGGGCGGGTGCCGCACTGCTCGCGCCCGCGCTGCTCGCCGCGCCCGCGTCCGCCGCCGCGCCCGCGGTGGACTTCAACGCCGACGGCATCGCCGACGGCTACGTCCTCGAGAACGGCTGGGACCTCAGCGCCTGGGTCGGCCGCAAGGACGGCAGCCGCGCGCCGATCTCCCTGGGCGAGGACCCCTACGTCGGCGACGACGCGGTCGCCACCGCCACCCGCACCCCGGACGGGCGCACCGTGGTGCTCGTCGTGAGCACCACCTACGCCGGCACCGTCACCTCCGTGCTCACCGACCGCGGGCTCACCCGCCTGACCTCGGAGACCTCCGCCCACCAGGCCGCCTTCTACGGCAGCCTGGAGTCCGCCTCCCGCTGGCAGGACGTCAACGGCGACGGCTGGAAGGACGTCGTCGTCGACGCCTACCCCTGCTTCTACGCCGCCTACAACGGCGACGGCTGCATCCCCGGGCGCTTCGTGTTCCTCCAGCAGTACGACCGGCGTTTCGTCCCCCAGGCCCGCACCGTCGTCACCGACACCCAGCTGAGCGGCTCGGAGCAGCTGAAGGTCCGCGTGCAGCTGCGCGGCGCCGGCTGGTGGTCCGCGCCCACCGGCACGGTGACCTTCACCGCCGACGGCCAGCGCATCGGCGGCACGTACCCGGTGCGCAACGGGGCCGTCGAGGCGACCCTGCCCCGCCCGGCCGCCGGCGACCACACGATCGTGGCGCGCTACTCCGGCGACGCCCGCAACCCCGCGGGCAACAGCACCCCCCAGATGGTCGTCGTCACCGCCCCCACCACCACCCGCCTGCACGGCACCGACGCGCCCACCGCGGTGGGCCAGCCCTGGACCGGCGCGATCGACGTGCTGCCCCCGGCCGGCGGGGACGTGCCCTTCGGCGACGTCCGCCTCGTGCTCGACGGCGTCGACCAGGGCACGGTCGCCCTCGACGAGAACGGCTCGGCGCCCTTCAGCTTCACCGGCCTGTCGGCGGGTCGGCACACCCTGGTCGCCACCTACGAGGGCAACGGCTTCCAGTGGTACGACTCCTCC
>NZ_BAABIL010000387.1:0-20478 GCF_039542765.1 Kineococcus glutinatus | reverse complement strand
CGCTGGCCGTCGGCGACGACGAGCACACCGCGGTCCGCTGGGACCCGTGCCGCCCGATCCACGTCGTGACCCGGGCCGCGGGCGCACCGGCCGGTTCGCAGGAGCTGCTCGCGGAGGCGCTGGCGCGCATCGGCGAGGTGACGGGGCTGCGCCTCGTCTCCGACGGCACCACCGACGAGCCGCTGCCGGGCCCGGACGGGCGCGAGCGGTTCCAGCCGGACCGCTACGGCGACCGGTGGGCGCCGGTGCTCGTGGCGTGGGCCTCGTCGGAGGAGGTGCCGGACTTCGCCGACCGGGTCCTGGGGCGGGCGGCGCCGTCGGCGGTGGACGCCGGCGACGCCGGTCGGGTCTACGTCACCGGCACGGTGTGGCTGTCGGCGGAGAAGCTGGGCACGGTGCTCGACGAGCCGTCGGGGCGCCGCTACGCCCGCGCCGTGCTGCTGCACGAGCTGGCCCACCTGGTCGGCCTCGGCCACGTCGAGGAACCCTCCCAGCTCATGGACCCCGGTGTGCGCGACGACGCCGAGGACTTCGGCGACGGCGACCTCACGGGCCTGGCCGAGATGGGCCGCGGCCCGTGCGCGCCCGGGGTGTGAGCCGCGCTCAGCCCTTGACGCCGCCCGCGGTCAGCCCGCCGGTGATGTAGCGCTGCAGGAACTGGAAGAGCACCACCACCGGCACGCTGAAGAGCACCGCCCCCGCGGCGAACAGCCCGAGGTTGTTGCTGCGATCGCCGTCGAGGATCCCGTACAGGCCCGTCGCGAGGGTCTTGGAACCGGTGTCGGTGAGGAAGATGCTCGCGATGAGGAACTCGTTGGCCACGCCGATGAAGGCCAGCAGGCCCGTGGTCGCCAGGATCGGCGTCACCAGCGGCAGGATGATCCGGAAGAACGCCTGCGCGTGGCTGGCGCCGTCCAGCACGGCGGCCTCGTCGAGGTCGCGGGGCACGGTGTCGAAGAACCCCTTGATGAGCCACACCTGCAGCAGCGCACCGCCCATCAGCACCAGGCCGTAGCCGAGGACCGTGTTCAGGCCCAGCTGCGGCACGACCTCGCCGACGCCGCTGAACATGGCGAAGATCGCGATGACGGCGAGGAACTGCGGGAACATCTGGACGATCAGCAGGAACAGCAGGCCCGCCCGGCGGCCGCGGAAGCGGAACCGGGAGAAGGCGTAGGCCGCCAGCGCGCTGCACAGCACCTGGCCGGCGGACACGACGACGCTCAGCACGAGCGTGTTGAGGGCCCAGCGCAGGAACGGGCCGCGCTCGCCCGAGAGCAGGCGGGTGAAGTTCTCCAGGCCGACCTGGCGGGGGACGAGGCCGGTGCTGGCGACCGTGCCCAGCGGGTTCAGCGCCGCCGAGACGATGAAGAGGACGGGGAAGACGGCGAAGGCGACGGCCGCGAGGCCGACGGCGTGGCGCCAGCCGACCTCGCGCCACCAGCGGGCGCCGCGGGGGCCGTCGCCGGTGCGGCGCCGGGGGGCGGGGGACGGGGTCGGGCTCGTCATGGTGTCCTCAGTTCACGTCCTCGAGGGCGCGGGTCGCGCGGAACTGCGCGGCGGCCAGCACGGCGGTCAGGATGAACAGCAGCACCGAGACGGCCGCCGCGAACCCGAACTGCGCGCCGGAGCCGCCGAACGCCAGCCGGTAGGTGTAGCTGATGAGGATGTCGGTGGCGCCGGCGGAGGGGTTGTCCGGCGCGAACGGGCCGCCCTCGGTGAGCAGGCCGATGACGTTGAAGTTGTTGAAGTTGAAGGCGAACGAGGCGACCAGCAGCGGGGCGACCGCCACCAGGAGCAGCGGCAGGGTGATCCGGCGGAACGCCGTGAAGGACCTGGCGCCGTCCATCGTGGCCGCCTCGCGCAGCTCCGCGGGGATGGACTGCAGGGCGCCGGTGCAGATGATGAACATGTACGGGAACCCCAGCCAGGTGTTCGTCAGCAGGATCGCGACCTTGGCCAGCCAGGGGTCGGCGAGCCAGTCCAGGCGCAGGCCGAGGAGTTCGTTGACGAGGCCGAAGTCCCGGTTGAAGAAGCTCGACCACACGAGGATCCCGATGACCGCCGGGACGGCGTAGGGCAGGACGAGCACCGAGCGGTACAGGCGCTGGCCGCGGATCCGGGGGTCGTCGAGCGTGGCGGCGAGGGCGAGCCCCACCGCGAACGACAGGCCCACGGAGAGCGCGGCGAACGCCAGGGTCCAGGCGAAGATCCGCGCGAAGTCCCGGACGATGACGTCGTTGGCGGCGATGCGCTCGTAGTTGGCGGTCCCGACGCCCTGCAGCCAGCTCTGCGCGAAGGCCGGGGAACCGTCCTGCTCCACGAAGAAGTCGCTGTCGCCGACCCGGCCGACGCCCCAGCTCTCGCCGGTCCGGGTGTCGACGATGCGGTCGGCGGCCTCGTCGTAGCGCAGGGCGGTGCTGCCCTCGTACGCGCGCGCGACGCCCTGGGCGCGGATGGCGCCGTCGTCGGTGGGGACGGTGAACTCCGTGACCGCCGCGCCTGCGGCGTTGACCTCGCGGGGGGTGAGGAGGGTGTACCCGTCGGCTTCGACGACCTTGCCGTCGCGCACCCGGACCTCGTCGGCGGGGACCTCCTCGAGCCCCCCGGCGTCGCCGCGGCTGACCTCGCCGGTGTCGGCGTCGACGAGGAAGAACGTGAAGGGACCCTCCGTCGTCGAGCCCTGGGTGGCGACGGTGAGGGCGTAGGTGGGCGAGTCGGGCAGCTGCTCCACCGAGCTGCCGACGATGCTGGCGACCGCCTCCTCCTTGGTGCCGCGCTTGCCGTCGCCGTAGTTCGTGGTCGACAGCTGCACGGTGGCGAGGATCGGGTAGACGACGAGCGCCAGCAGGAAGAGGGTCCCGGGCAGGAGGTACTTGCCGGGCACGTACCGGCTCGTGGAGTAGACGACCCCGAGGGCACCGGCGCCGAGGAGCAGCCCGGCCAGGCCGACCCAGCGCTCCTGGGCGACCAGCACGGGGGCCAGCCAGACGACGACCGCGGCGACGGCGCCGAGCAGGAGGACGCGGATCGCGATCGTCGACGCCGACAGCGAGCGGTGCACCGGTGCCGGCGGCCGGGTGGGGCCGTCGGGTCCGGTCCCCGCGGTGGCGCCGCGCGGGTGGACCGCCTGCGGCGGGGCGGGGGTGCGAGCGGGCATGGGTCTGTCTCACCTCGGGTCTGCGGTCGGGCCGTGGTGCGGGGTTGGAGAACCGCCCGCCGCGGGTTCGGCGCCGCGGCGGGCGGTCGTGGGAGGGGCCGGTCAGCCGAGGTTGGCGCGGATCGCCTCACCGGTGGACGTCATGGTCTGCGCGGGGTCGGCGCCGTTGATGACGGCGGCGTGGCCCTTGCCGAGGGGTTCCCAGACGCCGGCCATCTGCGGGATCGCCGGCAGGATCTGCCCGCCCTCGGCGGCCTGGGCGAAGACGGCGGTGTCGGCGTCCGCGGCGGTCTGCTGGGCCAGGGACTCCTTCAGGGCCGAGGGGCGCGGCTCGGCGCTGTACAGGGCGTCCATGGTCTCGGTGGAGGCGGCGGCGTCGAGGACGAAGGACTCGGCGAAGGACTTGTTCTCGCCCTTGCTGGCGACGTAGAAGGCCTGGACGCCGGTGAGCGGCTGGGCGGGGCCCATGCCGGCGAAACCGGGGACGGGCGTGAGGGCGTAGCCGATGCCGGCCTTCTCGACGTCGGCGGTCGCCCACGGGCCGGAGACCAGGTAGGCGCACCGGCCCTCGGCGAAGAGGGAGATGGAGTTGTCGCCGCTGATGGAGGTCTTCAGGACGCCCTCCTTCGCCAGGGCGGAGACCTTCTGGGCTGCGGCGATGGAGCCGGGGCCGCCCACGCCGAGGTCGGCGGGGTCGTAGTCGCCGTCGGGGGACTGCCCGAACAGGTAACCGCCGGCGGAGCTGTACAGCGGGTACATGTGGTACGCGTCGCCCTCCAGGCCCTGCTGCAGGCAGAGGGGGTTCTCGGCGCCGGAGGCCTTGCCGGTCGCGACGAGGTCCTCGATCGTCGCGGGGGCGTCCGGCACGAGGGCGGTGTTGCGGAACAGGGCGACGGACTCCACGGCGTAGGGCAGCCCGTAGGTCTTGCCGTCGTAGGTGACGCCGCGCAGGGCGATGTCGGTGAACTGCGCCCGCTGCGCCTCGGGCAGGTTGAGCGGGTCGATGGCGCCGTTCTGGACCATGTTGCCGATCCAGTCGTGGGCGCCGACGACGACGTCGGGGCCGTTGCCCGCGCTGTTGGCGGTGACGAAGTTCGTCTGCAGGTCCTCGGAGACGGCCTGGACCGCGACGGTGATGTCGTTGGCCTCGCCGAACTCCTCGGCGACGGTCTTCAGCGCGGCGGCGCGCTTGTCGTCGGCCCAGATGACGAGGTCGGCGCCGGCGCGCTCGGGCGCGGCGCCCTCGGAGGCGCTCGGGGCGGCGGACCCGGAGGCGGTGGCGTCGGTGCCCGCGGTGGTGCCGCCGCCACCGCAGGCGGTGGCGGTCAGACCCAGGCATGCGGTGAGGACGAAGGCGCGCAGCAGCGAGTGCGAGGACATGGGTGCTCCACGAGGACAGGGGGTGGATCTGGTGCCTCGGAGCGGCTCAGCGGGATGCGAGTCCGACTCCGTCGTCAGGATTGGCGGAACCCTAGCAAGAACTTGCAAGAATTGGGAAGCTCCTTGCATGACGATCTCCGGCGCCCGGTTGCGCTACCTTCCGGGCGTGACCGCACGCCTCGCCCACGTCGCTGCCCAGGCGGGCGTCAGCGAGGCGACCGTCAGCCGCGTCCTCAACGACCGCCCAGGGGTGTCCGAGGCGACCCGGCAGGCCGTCCTCACCGCGCTGGACGTCCTCGGCTACGACCGCCCCTCCCGGCTGCGGGAGACCTCCGCCGGCATGGTCGGGCTGATCGTCCCGGAGCTGACCAACCCGGTGTTCCCCACCTTCGCGCAGGTCATCGAGACCGGGCTCGTCGTCAGCGGCTACATGCCGCTGCTGTGCACCCAGACCCCCGGCGGCATCCAGGAGGACGACTACCTGCGGATGCTGCTGGAGCGGGGCGTGGCCGGCGTCGTCTTCGTCTCGGGCCTGCACGCCGACACCACCAGCGACCCGGCCCGCTACCGCGCGCTGCGCGAGCGGCGCCTGCCCATCGTCCTGGTCAACGGTGTGGTGGAGGACCTGGACGCCCCCTGCCTGTCCAACGACGACGCGGCCGCCGTCGACCTCAGCGTGGCCCACCTCGCCGGCCTCGGGCACCGCCGCTTCGGCCTGGCCACGGGCCCGGAGCGCTTCCGGCCGGTGCAGCGGCGCGTGGAGGCGTTCGGGCCGGCGGTGCGCCGGCACGCCGGGAACGGCGGCGAGTGGCACGTCGAGCACACGATCTTCTCCGTCGAGGGCGGTGCGGCGGCCGCCGGCCGCCTGCTGGACCGCGGGGTGACGGGGATCGTCTGCGGTTCCGACGTCATGGCGCTGGGCGCGGTGCGCGCGAGCGCACCGCCTCGATGGCGCCCAGCGCGGTGAGGTCCGAGCCGCACAGCAGCGCCGTGGCCCCGGCCGCCACCAGCCGCAGCGCCGCCTCCCGGCCGCCGCCGAGACCGAAGGCGCCGCCGGCCACGAGGGCGGGGTCGGGGTCGGCGCCGAGCACCGCCCGGTGCGCGGAGCGGAACGCGGCCGTCTTGCGCGCGGTGGTGACGTAGTGCGCCGGGCCCACGAGCAGGCCGGTGCGCCGGTGGCCGAGGCGCACGAGGTGGCGCAGCGCCTGCACGGCGCCCTCGCGCTCGTCGGCGGAGAACGAGGGCACCCCCGCGGCCGGGCGCCAGCCCCCGACGGTGACCAGCGCCAGGCCCCGCTCGCGCAGCAGGGCGTAGCGGGAGGCGTCGGCGGACAGGTCGGCGTGCAGACCGCTGACGAGGACGGCCCCGCAGGCGCCGTGGCCGATCAGCGTCGTCGTGCACTGGTCCTCGTCGAGGCCGGCGGGGCCCTGCGACAGCAGCGCCCACGTCAGGCCGCGCGCCACGAGCGCCGCCCCGAGGGCCTGCCCGAGCGCGGGGAAGACGGGGTTGTCGATCTCGGGGACCACGATGCCCACCAGCCCGGCCGGGCGCGCCTGCGGCACGGTGAGGCGCTGGTAGCCCAGGGCCGCCACCGCCGCGGCGACCCGCTCGCGGGTGGCGGCGGCCACGCCGGGGCGGCCGTTGAGGACCCGGCTGACGGTGGCCTGGCTCACCCCCGCCCGGGCGGCGATGTCCGCCAAGCTCGTCCGCCTGCTCGCCACCAGGGCCCCCCGCGCTCGTGCCCGGTGCCGTCGCCGGAGCCCTGCCGCCGCTGTCGCACCCATCCTGCCCCGTTCCGGCGACCCGGCGACCGCAACATCTTGCAAGTGGTGGAGTGCTGCTGCAAGGTTTTCAGCCTCTTCCTTGCTGCCGGTGGGGGAGCGGGTGTCTGCTGCAGCGACCGCGGACGGGCGCTGACCCCGCGTGCCCGTCCGCGACGCACGCCGGCGCACCGCCGCGCCGCCCCGTCCCGCTCAGGAGGACCCGTGGACGCCCTGCTCGACACCCCCACCCCGAACGCCACCGGCGCACCCCGCCTGCACGTGCACCCCGTGCACCCGGCGACCCCCGACGCGCAGTGGTGGCGCACCGCGGTCGTCTACCAGGTCTACCCGCGCTCCTTCGCCGACTCCGACGGCGACGGCGTGGGCGACCTGCCCGGCATCACCGCCCGCCTCGGGCACCTGGTCGACCTCGGCGTCGACGCGGTGTGGCTGTCGCCCTTCTACCGCTCCCCCCAGGTCGACGGCGGCTACGACGTGGCGGACTACCGCGCCATCGACCCCGTCTTCGGCACCCTCGACGACTTCGACGCCATGCTGGGCCGGGCGCACTCCCTCGGGCTGCGGGTCATCATCGACCTCGTCCCCAACCACACCTCCGACGAGCACGCCTGGTTCCGCGAGGCGCTCGCCGCCGCTCCCGGCAGCCCCGCGCGCGGGCGCTACGTGTTCCGCCCCGGCCGCGGCGCCACCGGTGAGCTGCCGCCGAACAACTGGCACTCGATCTTCGGCGGGCCGGCGTGGACGCGCACCACCGACCCCGACGGCACGCCGGGGGAGTGGTACCTGCACCTGTTCGACACCCGCCAGCCCGACCTGGACTGGGGCAACCCCGAGGTGCACGCGGAGTTCGAGTCCGTGCTGCGGTTCTGGCTGGACCGCGGCGTCGACGGGTTCCGCGTCGACGTGGCGCACGGTCTGGTCAAGGCCGAGGGCCTGCCCGACTGGGACGGCGTCACCTCGATGGTCGAGGGCTCGCGCAGCGACGGCAGCGGGCCGATGTTCGACCAGGAGGGCGTCCACGAGATCTACCGCACGTGGCGGCGGGTGCTGGACACCTACCCCGGTGAGCGGATCCTCGTGGCCGAGGCGTGGATCGACGCCCTGCCGCGCATCGCCCGCTACGTGCGCGACGACGAGATGCACCAGGCGTTCAACTTCGCCTTCCTCACCACCCCCTGGGACGCGAACCGGTTGCGCCAGTCGGTCCTGGACTCCCTGGCCGCCTCCGACGCCGTCGGTGCGCCCACGACGTGGGTGCTGTCCAACCACGACGTCGTCCGGCACACCGCGCGGCTCGGCCTGACCGAGGCCGGTTCGCTGCCCAAGGGCATCGGCGCCGGGGAGGAACAGCCCGACACCGAGCTCGGCCTGCGCCGCGCCCGGGCCGCGACGCTGCTCATGCTCGCCCTGCCGGGGGTCTCCTACCTCTACCAGGGCGAGGAGCTGGGGCTGCCCGAGCACACCACGATGCCCGACGAGGCGCGCCAGGACCCGGCGTGGTTCCGCACCGGCGGCGCCGAGACCGGCCGCGACGGCTGCCGCGTCCCGCTGCCGTGGGAGGCCGGCGCCCCGGCGCACGGGTTCTCCCCGAGCGGGCGCTCGTGGCTGCCGCAGCCGGCGTCCTTCGCCCGCCACGCCCTCGACGCCCAGCGCGGGGTCGCCGGCTCGACGTACGAGCTGTACCGGCAGGCCCTCGGGCTGCGCCGCCACCTCGCCCTCGGTGCGGGGTCGCTGGACTGCGTGGACCTGGAGGGCACCGCGCCGTCGGAGGCGGTGGTGCTGCGCAACGGCGAGCTGGTCGTCCTGACCGCCTTCGGCCCGGACCCGGTCGTGCTGCCGGAGGGGTGCGACGTGCTGCTGGCCAGCGGCAGCCTCGCCACCGACGAGCGGGGCAGGCTCCTGCTGCCGCCGGACACGACGGCGTGGGTGCTGCCGGCGGCGCGGCACCTGCCGCGCGCCCGCGGCGCGCAGGGCTGACGCGTCAGGGTGCGGTGTCCTCGTGCGCGGGCAGCACGGGGACGCCGCGGCGCCGCAGCCCGGCCACGGTCGGGTCGCCGGCCGGGGCGTCGACGACGACCCCGGCCACGTCCGCCAGCGGCAGCACGGCGTAGCGGGAGACCGCGCCGACCTTCTCCGCGCTGGCCAGGACGTAGGTCTCCGCGGCGCGGGCGGCCAGGGCGCGCTTCATGGCGGCCTCCTCGGCGTCGCCGGTGGTGAGGCCGTGGTCGGCGTGGACGCCGGTGACGCCGAGCAGGAACACCTCGGCGGACACCGCCTGCGCCGCTTCGACGGCGGCGGCCCCGCAGGTCACGGCGGAGTGCTTGAACAGCCGGCCGCCGATGAGCAGCACCTCGGCGCGGGGGTGCGCCAGGAGCGCGGCGGCGACGGTGGGGCTGTGGGTGATGACGGTGCAGTCCAGGTCGGCGGGCAGCACCCGGGCGACGGCGAGGGCCGTGGTGCCCCCGTCGAGCAGGACGGCACCGCCGGGCCGGACGAGGGCGACGGCGCGGCGGGCGACGCGCTGCTTGCTGTCCGGGGCCAGGCCCGTGCGGGTGGCGAGGTCGGCGAGGGCGGGGGAGGCGGGCAGCGCGCCGCCGTAGACGCGCTGGCAGAGCCCCGCCGCGGCCAGGTCGCGCAGGTCGCGGCGCACGCTGTCCTCGGAGATCCCGAGCTCGCGGGCGACGTCCTTGGCGACGAGCTTGCCGTCGCTGCGCAGCCGGGCCAGCAGCAGGTCCCGTCGTTCGGCGGCCAGCACAGGCTGCCCCTTCCTGCCTGATCTTCCTTGTTGTTGCACGGTTGCGCCCGTACGGTATCCCCATGACCGCAACTCCGTCAGCGCCCGGTGCCCCCTCCCGCAGCGGCGACACCGGCCGGCGCGGCGCCGACGTGCCCGACTCCCGCGGCCGCACCGGGCTCGACCGCGCAGGGCGCGACCTGACCCGCAACCCCGACGTCGTCGTCCGCGACGTCGAGGTCACCTCCGACGGCTGGCACGTGCTGCGCCGCACCACCTTCGAGCACCGGCGCCGCGACGGGACGTGGCAGGTGCAGCAGCGCGAGACGTACGACCGCGGCGACGGCGCCACCGTGCTGCTGTACGACCGCGAGCGGGCCACCGTCCTGCTCACCCGGCAGTTCCGGTTCCCCGCCTACGTCAACGACCACCCCGACGGGATGCTGCTGGAGACCGCCGCCGGGCTGCTCGACGCCGACGACCCCGAGAGCGCCGTGCGGCGGGAGGCGGCCGAGGAGCTCGGCGTCGAGGTCGGGGAGATCGCTCCCGTCTTCGCCCTCTACACCAGCCCGGGATCCGTCACCGAGCGCCTGCACTGCTACGCCGCCCCCTACGGCGCTGCCGACCGGACGGGTGCGGGCGGCGGGCTGGTGGAGGAGGGCGAGGACATCGAGGTCGTCGAGCTGCCCTTCGCGCAGGCGCTGCGGATGGTCGCCGACGGGCGCATCGTCGACGCCAAGACCGTCCTGCTGCTGCAGTGGGCCGCCCTCCACGGGCCCTTCGCGGTGGGTGCGGCGCCGGCTCCCGGCCGGTAGCCACCCGTCCCGGTGCCCCCGGCGGGGGCGGGTGGGGGTGGTGGACACCGCGTCCGGCGGCTGGTCGACTACGCCGCATGAGCTCCTCCCGGCCGGTGGTCCTGACGGTCGACGACGACCCCGCGGTCGGGCGGGCCGTCGCCCGCGACCTGCGCCGCCGCTACGGCGACACCCACCGGGTGGTGCGCGCCGACTCCGGGCCCGCGGCGCTGCAGGCGCTGGAGGAGCTGACGGTGCGCGGGGAGCGCACCGCGCTGCTGCTGGCCGACCACCGGATGCCGGGCATGACGGGCGTGGACTTCCTCGAGCACGCCATGGACCTCGTACCCGGCGCCCGGCGGGTGCTGCTGACCGCCTACGCCGACACCGACGCCGCGATCCGCGCCATCAACGACGTCGACCTCGACCACTACCTGCTCAAGCCGTGGGACCCGCCGGAGGAGAAGCTCTACCCGGTGCTCGACGACCTGCTCGCCGGGTGGGCGGCCACCGCCCTGCCCTCCTTCGACGGGCTGACCCTCGTGGGCCACCAGTGGTCGCCGCGGACGCAGGAGGCCAAGGAGTTCCTCGCCCGCAACGCCGTGCCCTACCGGCACGTCGACGTCCGCAGCGACGACGCCGCCCGGCTGCTGGCCGCCGCGCACCTGGAGGCCGGTCCCGAGCAGCTGCCCGTGGCGTTCCTGCCCGACGGCGGCGTGCTGACCGCTGCGCGCCCCCGCCAGATCGCCGAGCGCGTGGGCCTGGCCACCACCGCCGGCCGGCCCTTCTACGACCTCGTCGTCGTCGGCGGTGGGCCCGCCGGTCTCGGGGCCGCGGTGTACGGGGCCAGCGAGGGGCTGCGCACCCTGCTCGTGGAGCGCTCCGCGACCGGTGGGCAGGCCGGGCAGAGCAGCCGCATCGAGAACTACCTCGGCTTCCCCCACGGCGTCTCCGGGGCGGAGCTGGCCCAGCGCGCCCGCGACCAGGCGGTGCGCTTCGGCGTGGAGATCGTCACGACCGCCGACTGCGTGGGCGTCACCCCGCGCGGGGACGGCCGCGAGGTCCGCTTCGACGACGGCGGGTCGGTGGCCTCCCACGCGGTGGTCCTGGCCACCGGGGTGTCCTACCGCCGTCTCACCGCCCCCGGCCTGGCCGGGCTCACCGGCCGCGGCGTCTACTACGGCGCCGCCGCGCACGAGGCGGTGAACTGCACGGGGCAGACCGTCCACGTCGTCGGCGCCGCGAACTCCGCCGGTCAGGCCGCGCTGTTCTTCGCCGGCCTCGCCGACCGGGTCGTCCTCATCGCGCGCGGGGACTCCTTGCGCCGCAGCATGAGCGAGTACCTCGTGGCCCGCATCGAGGCGTCGGAGAACATCGAGGTGCGCACCTGCACGGAGATCGCCGGTGCCCGCGGCGGCGAGCGGCTGGAGGCGCTGTGCCTGCGGGACCAGCGCACCGGGACCACCGAGGTCGCCGAGGCGGGCTGGCTGTTCGTGTTCATCGGTGCCGCGCCCCGCACCGACTGGCTGGGCGGCGCGTTCGTGCGCGACGAGCGGGGTTTCCTCGTCACCGGCCCGGACCTGGTGGACCGCGCCGGGCGGCCACCGGCGGGCTGGCCGCTGGGCCGCGACCCGTACCTGCTGGAGTGCAGCGTGCCGGGGGTCTTCGCCGCCGGGGACGTGCGCGCCGCCTCGATCAAGCGGGTGGCCTCCGCCGTGGGCGAGGGCGCGCTGGCCGTGTCCCTCGTGCACCGCTACCTCGAAGGGCTGTGAGGCGGGCGTGGGCGGTGCCGAGCGCGTCGGGGTGGAGGAGCTGCGCTCGCTGTTCCTCTTCGAGTCCCTGCCCGAGGAGCAGCTGGCCTGGCTGGCCGAGCGCGGTGAGCGGCGCACGTTCGCGGCCGGTTCCACCGCCTACCGCGAGGGGGAGCCGGCCGAGGCGCTGTTCGTGCTGCTCTCGGGCCGGGTCCGGCTGCTGCGGGCGGTCGCCGGCCACGACGAGACCGTCATCGAGACCGCGCACCGCGGTGCCTACGCCGGTGCCGTGCGGGCGTACGTCGACGACGCGGAGGAGCGCTACCCCACCAGCCTGCACGTGGTGGAGGCCGCCGGTTTCTACGTGCTGCCCGCCCGGCACTTCGCGGAGTTCATGCGCGGGTGCTTCCCGCTGGCCGTGCACCTGCTCGACGGGTTGTTCCTGGGCGTGCGCGCCACCGAGGCCACCGTCCGCCAGCGCGAGCACCTGGCCCGCCTCGGCACGCTGTCGGCCCACCTGGCCCACGAGCTGAACAACCCGGCCGCGGCCGCCGTGCGGGCCACCGCCCAGCTGCGGTCGCGGGTCGCGGGCATGCGGCACAAGCTGGGGGTGCTCGCCGAGCGGCGGGTGGAGCCGGCCACCATGCACCGGCTCGTCGGCCTGCAGGAGCGCGCCGTGGAGCTGGCCGCGAAGCGGGTGGAGCTGGGGCCGGTGGAGACCGCCGACCGCGAGGACGAGCTGGCCGACGCCCTGGCGGGGCTGGGCGTCGCGGGCGGCTACGACCTGGCCGCCGTCCTGGCCGCCGCCGGCCTGGACGCGCCGTGGCTCACCGACTCGATCGCGGGCCTCGACGACCCCGACGCCGCCGGCAGCGCCGTGGCGTGGCTGGCGTACACGCTGGAGACCGAGTCGCTGATGGACGAGATCGCCGACGCGACGGAGCGGATCTCCGCGCTCGTGGCGGCGGTCAAGCAGTACTCCTACGTGGATTCCGCCGCGGTGCAGGAGGTCGACCTGCACGTCGGGCTGGACAGCACCGTCGTCATGCTGGGGCACAAGCTGAGCGGCGTGCGGGTGGTCCGCGAGTACGACCGCTCGCTGCCCGAGGTGCCCGCCCACGCCGCCGAGCTCAACCAGGTGTGGACCAACCTCATCGACAACGCCGCCGACGCGATGGGCGGCAGCGGAACCCTCGTGCTGCGCACCCACCGCGCCGACCCGGCGGCGGGCGACGAGGGGGAGTGGGTGTGCGTGGACGTCGCCGACGAC
The DNA here is from genome assembly GCF_039542765.1 of Kineococcus glutinatus. Classification (NCBI taxonomy): domain Bacteria; kingdom Bacillati; phylum Actinomycetota; class Actinomycetes; order Kineosporiales; family Kineosporiaceae; genus Kineococcus; species Kineococcus glutinatus. The sequence goes on along the minus strand of NZ_BAABIL010000387.1, from coordinate 7,605 downwards.
GGCCCCGGCATCCCGCCGCAGGTGCAGCCCCGGGTGTTCGACGCCTTCTTCACCACCAAGGCGCAGGGCCAGGGCAGCGGCCTCGGCCTGGACAACGCCCGGCGCATCGTCGTGGAGCGCCACCACGGGGAGCTGTCCTTCGCGACAGGCCCGGGCGGCACGACGTTCCACGCCCGGCTGCCGCTGCGGCAGCGGCTGGGCTGAGCGAGGGCGGCGACGCCCGGACCGCGACCGCCGGTGGAGACCCCGGTGGAGCTCCCGCGCTTCAGGCGGCCCAGGCGGCGGTGAGGTCCTCGGCGGGTTGCGGCCGCCCGCAGTGGAACCCCTGCAGGTAGTGGCAGCCGGCCTCGGTGACCCGGTCCGCCTGCGCCGGCGTCTCGACGCCCTCGGCCACGACGCGCAGGTCGAGGCTGCGGGCGACCGTGACCACCGCGTCCACCAGCGCCCGGCGGCGGGGGTCGGAGTCGACGCCGGCGACGAAGCCGCGGTCGACCTTCGCCATCCGCACCGGCAGCTCCACGAGGCGGGACAGCGAGGAGTAGCCGGTGCCGAAGTCGTCGATGGACAGCGGGTGCCCCCGTCGCTGCTGCTCGTGCAGGCTGGGCAGGACGTCGGCGTCCAGGAAGCTGCTCTCCAGCAGCTCCAGGCCGAGCCGCTCCGGCGGCAGGCCGTACCGCCGCAGCGCGGTGGTGATCGTGCCCGTCAGCGCCGGGTCGGCCAGCTCCCGGGCGCTGACGTTGACGTAGACCACCTGCGGTGCCCGGGGGCCGAGCTCGCCCTGCCAGCGCGCCATCTGGGCGCACGCCTCGGTGAGGACCCAGCGCCCGATGCCGACGACGAGGCCGCTGCCGGCGGCGAGGTCGACGAACTCCGCGGCCGGCAGCAGGCCGTGCTCGGGGTGCTGCCAGCGCAGCAGCGCCTCCACCGCGTACACGGCCCCGCCGGGTTCCAGGATGGGCTGGTAGTGCACGCGCAGCTGCCCCAGCGGCAGGGCGCGGCCGAGCTGCCGCTCCAGCTGGCGGACGGAACGGTGCGCCCGGTCGTGCGGCCCCGCGACGGCGAGGTCGCCGCGGCCGGCGGCCCCGGACTGCTTGGCCCGGTACATGGCGGCGTCGGCGTCGGCGAGCAGCTCGTCGGCGTCGGGGTGCTCGTCGCTGAGCGCGACGCCGATGCTGGCCGCGACGACGACGTCCGCCCCGACCAGCCGGACGGGCTCGGCCAGCGCGCGGCGCAGCCGGGTGGCGACCGCGGCCACGTGCTCGCGCAGCTCCCCGGCGGCGGCCTGCGGCAGGTCCTCGCAGACGAGGACGAACTCGTCCCCGGCCAGCCGCGCCAGGGTGTCGCCCTCCCGCAGCGTCGCCGCCATCCGCGCCGCCGCGGTGGTCAGCACGGTGTCGCCCGCGGCGTGCCCGAAGGTGTCGTTGACGGCCTTGAAGCGGTCCAGGTCGATGAAGAGGACCGCGACCACCCGCCGGTGGCGGCGCGCGGTCTGCAGGGCGTGCTCCAGCCGGTCCAGGAGCAGGGCCCGGTTCGGCAGACCGGTGAGGGCGTCGTGGGTGCTGCGGTGGGCCAGCTCCCGCTGGGCGCGGCGGGCCTCCTCGCGGTCGGCGGCCATCACCAGGTAGGACACCGCGACGTGGGCGAGCAGGCGCACCCACTCCAGCTCGTGCTGCTGCCACGTGCCGACCGCGCGCCGGTAGAGGTCCAGCGACCCCCAGACGCGGCCCCGGCTGACCAGCGGCACGGCGACGACCGAGCGGAACCCCGCCGCCAGCACCTGCGCCACGTACTCGGGCCAGGCGGTCTGGACGGGATCGGCCAGGTCGTCGACGACGACCTCGACGGAGAACAGCGTCGCGTCGCGGCAGGGCCCCTCCTGCAGGGTCTGCTGCAACCGCTCCACGTGGTCGACCACGCCGACGTCGGCGTGGACGAAGCGCACCGCCCCGGCGTCGACGACCATCACGCCGACGTCGTCGACGGCCAGGTGCCCGGCCGCGACGCCCACGAGGCGCGCGAGCAGCTCCTCGGGCCCGATCTGCGCCGCCGCGGCCGCGGCGAGCTCCGCCGTGGCGGACACCAGCGCCGTCGCGTCCGGCGCCGGTGGGGCAGCGGCGCTGCGGTGGTCCCAGGTGCCCGGGGGCGGCGACTCGTGGATCACGGTGCACGCCTCCCCGGTCCGTGGGGCGAGCCAGGGCTGGACTCGCTGCCAGGCTACCGCCGCCCACCCGGCCCGGCGCGCCGGTGTGGGTGCGGGGTGGGTACCCGCACCGGATCGGCCGGGCCGCGGGGCTCAGCCGAGCAGCGGCAGCTCCACGGTGGCGAAGGAGTGCGCCGGCAGCTGCGCGCGCAGCACGCCGCCCTCCAGGCGCAGCCCGGCGAACGGCTGCGGTGCGACGGCGGCCGGCTCGGCCGGGGTGTTGTGCGCCGCGAGCGCGGGGGCGGTGAGGATGCGCCCGGTGGGCTCGCCGAGGCGGGCGCCGCGCAGGTCGACCTCGACGTCGAGGGGGTTGTCGGCGTCGAGGTTCGTCAGCGACACCAGCACCCGCCCGTCCCGGGTGGAGGCCGAGGCGGAGAACGTCGCCAGCTCGGTGCGCCTGCCGGTCGCGTCGGTGGCGCCCACCGCCGGGGACGCGGCGCGCAGGGCCAGGGGCAGGGACCGCGCGTCCTGGTGGCCCTTGTTCATCTCGAACACGTGGTAGCTGGGGGTGAGGACCAGCGCCTCGCCGTCGGTGAGGATCATCGCCTGCAGCACGTTGATCGTCTGGGCGATGTTCGCCATCACGAGGCGGTCGGCGTGGTGGTGGAAGGCGTCGAAGTGCACGCCGGCCACCAGCGCGTCGCGCAACGTGTTCTGCTGGAACAGGAAACCCGGGTTCGTGCCGGGCTCCACGTCGAACCAGGTGCCCCACTCGTCGAGCACGAGACCGACCCGCCTGCCCGGGTCGTAGGCGTCCATGACGGCGGCGTGCCCGGCGAGGATCTCCTCGATGCGGCGGGCGGCCACCATCGTGCGGTAGTACTCGTCGGTGTCGAACGCGGTGGCCGAACCCTTGGACTCCCAGGGGCCGGGGACGGTGTAGTAGTGGAACGAGATCGCCTGGAACGTGGAGTTCCCGTGCCCGAGCACCTCCCCGGAGCCCAGGGTGCGGCCCAGCGCCTTCATGAGCACCTGGGTCCAGCGGTAGTCGGCGTCGGAGGCGCCCGCGGCGATGCGGTACAGCTGGTTGTCGCCGTGGTCGCGGGAGTAGACGCCGAAGGTCCGCGCCAGGTCGGCGTAGGCCTCCGCGTGCATGCCGCCGCCGCAGCCCCACGGCTCGTTGCCCAGGCCCCAGAACCGGACCTTCCACGGCTCGTCGCGGCCGTTGGCCCGCCGCAGCGCCGCCATGGGGGAGTCGTCGGCGCGGGTGAGGTACTCCACCCACTCGGAGGCCTCGCGGACGGTGCCGGAGCCGACGTTGGCCGACACGTACGGCTCGGCGCCCAGCATCTCGCACAGCGCCATGAACTCGTGGGTGCCGAAGGAGTTGTCCTCCACGACGTCGCCCCAGTGGCTGTTCACCATCCGGGGGCGCTGCTCGCGCGGGCCGACGCCGTCGCGCCAGTGGTACTCGTCGGCGAAACAGCCCCCCGGCCAGCGCAGGTTCGGGATGTCCAGGGCGCGCAGGGCCTCCACGACGTCCAGGCGGATGCCGCCGGCGTTGGGGATGTCGGAGTCCTCCCCGACGAAGAACCCGCCGTAGATGCAGCGGCCGAGGTGCTCGGCGAAGTGGCCGTACACGTGCCGGCTGATGACGGCACCGGGCAGGTCGACGTCGACGACGGCACGCACGGCGGTCGTGGCGGGGGTCGGTGCGGAGGCGGCGGGGGTGGTCTGCGTCGTCATGGGTGCTCCGGGTCGGGGGCGCGGGGCTCGGCGGTGAGCGGCCGGGTTATATCGATATAACCCCAGGTGTGCGGTTACGGTCAAGCGTGCTGTCGAGGTCGCTGCCGTGGTGACGATGCGCGAGGTCGCCGAGGCGGCCGGGGTGTCCGTCATGACGGTGTCCAACACCCTCACCGGCCTGCGCCCCGTCAGCCCCGACACGCGCCGGCGCGTCCTGGAGGCCGTCGAGCGCCTCGGCTACCAGGTCAACGTCGCCGCGCGGAACCTGCGCCGCGGCCGCACCGGCATCGTCGGGCTGGCCGTGCCCGAGCTGAGCGGCCACTACTTCGGCCTGCTCGGCTCCCGGCTCGTCGCCCGCTTCGCCCGCGAGGGGCTGCGGGTGGTCGTCGAGGAGACCGGCGCCAGCCGGGAGGGCGAGATGGCGGCGCTGCGCGACTCCCGGGTCAACGCCTACGACGGCCTCGTGCTGTCCGCCGTGGGGCTCTCGGAGGCGGAGGTCGAGGCGCTCGGCGGCGACCTGCCCGTCGTCGTCCTCGGCGAGCGGCAGGCCCACCGCCGCGTCGACCACGTCCGGATGGCCAACGTGGCGGGCGCCGCGGCCGCCACCCGGCACCTGCTCGAGCGCGGCTGCCGCCGCCTGGGGGTGGTCGGCGCGCCACCCCTGGACGCCCTCGGCGCCGCCGCGGACGGCGAGGGGGCCCAGGCCTTCGACCTGCGGGCCCACGGGGTGCTCACCGCGCTGCGCGAGGTCCCCGGGGCGAGCGCCGTCGCCGCCTCCCGGGGCACCGACCTGGCCGCCGGTGCGGCGTGCGCCCGCGAGCTGCTCGCCGCGGACCGCCGGCTGGACGGCCTGGTGTGCGTCACCGACACCCTGGCCCTCGGTGCGCTGCGCGGCCTCGCCGACGCCGGCGCGCGGGTGCCCGACGACCTGCTCGTCATCGGTTTCGACGACGTCGACGACGCACGCTTCAGCGTCCCCTCGCTGTCCAGCATCGCCCCCGGCCACGAGGAGATGGTCGAGGAGACCGTCCGGCTGCTGCTGCGGCGCATCGACGACCGCGCCGCGGAACCGGAGGTGTTCACCGGGCCGTTCACCCTCGTGGCGCGGGAGTCCACCGGCGGCCGAACCCGGCCGCTGCAAGTGTTGCGGGGCCAGGCGTGACGGGACCCGCCGCGACGGGGAGGATCCCGCCGTGCCCCGCACCCCCCGCGTCCTCGTCGTCGGTCCCGTCGCCTGGAACCTCCTCGTCCACCTCGACGAGCTCCCGCAGCCCTTCCCGCACACCGACTTCGCGCGCCGCTGGGCCGAGGCCCTCGGGGGGACGTCGGCGGGCAAGGCCCTCAACCTGCGCCGCCTCGGCGCCGACGTCGTCCTCGCCACCCTCGTCGGCGACGACGAGGCGGGCGGGCGCGTGCTCGCGCGGCTGCACGAGGCGGGCGTCGACGTGCTGCCCCGTCGCAGCAGCACCGGCACCGAGCGGCACGCGAACCTCCTCGACCCCACCGGCCGGCGCGTCTCGCTCTACCTCACCCTCGCCGGTGCCCCCTCCGGGGGGAGCGGGGACGACGCCGCGGCGCTCGCGGCCCTGGACGCGGCCGTGGCGGGCGCCGACGCCGTCGTCGTCGACCTCGCCGACCACTCCCGCCGCACCCTGCGCACCGCGCGCGGGCTCGGGCGTCCCGTGTGGTGCGACCTGCACGACTACGACGGGCGCAGCGCCTTCCACGCCGAGTTCCTCGACGCCGCCGAGAACGTGTTCGTCAGCGACGACAAGCTGGACGACCCCGAGGGTTTCCTGCGCGCGCAGGTGGCCGCCGGCAAGCGGCTCGTGGTGTGCACGCAGGGCGCGCGCGGCGCGGTGGCGCTGGAGCGCGGCGGCGACCTGGTGAGGGTGGCGGCCGAGCCCGTCGCGCAGGTCGTGAGCACCGACGGGGCCGGGGACGCCTTCTTCGCCGGGTTCCTCGTGGCCCACCTGGGCGGGGCGCCGCTGGCGGAGTGCATGCGGCGGGGGGCGCGCAGCGCCGCGGCCTGCGTGCGCTCGCCGGAACTCGCGGGGGAGGCGCCGGCCGCGGGCTGAACCGGCCCCGTGCGGAAAACCCGTCCGGCCCGGCGTGCAACGGCCCGCCGGGCCGGCGCGTCCGGCGGGGGTGCACCGGCGCGGGGCCGGTGGTGGGGGTGACCCCACCACCGAACGGCGGGCCTGCCGCCTGCTGCCGCCGGGCCCGCCCGACGAGGCTGACGGCGTGCGAAACGTCGAGGTGGTCGAGGTCGTGGACCTCGTGAAGTGCTATCCGGGGGCGGCCGTGCGGGCCCTCGACGGTGTCTCCGTGGCGTTCGGCCCCGGTTCGTCCACCGCGGTCATGGGCCCGTCCGGTTCGGGCAAGTCGACGCTGCTGCAGTGCGCGGCGGGGCTCGACCGCGCCGACAGCGGCCGGGTGCTGCTGGCCGGGCAGGAGATCGGCTCGCTCCGCGAGCCCCGCCTGACCCTCGCGCGGCGGGGGGTGGGTTTCGTGTTCCAGGCCTACAACCTCATCGACTCGCTCTCGGTGTGGCACAACGTGCTGCTGCCGCAGCGGCTGGCCGGGGTCCGGCCCGACAAGGCCTGGGCCCGGGAGGTCCTGCACCGGGTGGGCCTGGACGGTCGCGGGCACGAGCGCCCGGCCCGGCTCTCCGGCGGCGAGCGCCAGCGGGTGGCGCTGGCCCGGGCGCTGGCCGCCCGCCCCGAGGTGGTCTTCGCGGACGAGCCGACCGGGGCGCTCGACCTGGCCGCAGGGCGCGAGGTGCTCGGGCTGCTGCGGGAGGCGGTCGACCAGCTGGGCACGGCCCTCGTGATGGTCACCCACGACCCGGCGGCGGCGGCGTGGGCGGACCGGGTGGTCTTCCTGGCCGACGGCCGGATCGTCGCGGAGCTGCACGACCCGTCGGTGGAGCGGATCGCCGAGCGGATGACGGCGGTGAGCGCCCGATGATCAGGCTGGCGCTGGGTTCGCTGCGCCAGCACCGCGGCGCGCACGCCGGCACCTTCACGGCGGCCGTGCTGGCGATCGCGCTGCTGGCCTGTGGCGGGCTGCTGCTGTCGTCGGCGCTGACGGCCGAGCCGCCCGCGAACCGGTTCGCCGCCGCGGCGGTGGTGGTGTCCGGCGCCCGCGAGGTCAGCGTGGAGACGGTCACCACCAAGCAGCGCAAGGACGAGGTCAAGACCAAGCGCAAGGTGAAGACCGAGCGGCTCAGCGGCGCGGGCACGCTCCGCGCGGACCTCGCGCCGCAGCTGCGCACCGTGCCCGGCGCGGCCGCCGTGGTGGCCGACGCCGCGTTCCCGGTCACCGCCACCGGGCCCGGCGGGGTGCTGCGCGGAACCGACGACGCACCGGTGGTCGCGCACGGGTGGTCCTCGGCGGCGCTGACCCCCTACGTGCTGCGCACGGGCCGGGCGCCCGGGCCCGGTGAGGTGGCCGTCGACGCCGACCTGGCCGCCCGGGGACGCCTGGCCGAGGGGGCCGAGGTCACCGTGACCTCCCGCACCGGCACCCGCAGCGCGCGGGTCAGCGGGGTGGTGGCGCCGGCGGGCCGCGACGGGTTGCCGGCGCAGGGCGCCCTGTTCGTGCCCGACGACGAGGTGGGTGCGATGTCCGGCCTGGCGGGGCCGACGGCGGTCGGCGTGCTCGCGGCGCCCGGCGTCGACGTGACCGCGCTGGCGGCGGCGGTCCGGGACCGCTCG
>NZ_BAABIL010000386.1:0-8713 GCF_039542765.1 Kineococcus glutinatus | reverse complement strand
GCACCCGCCGCCCCCGGCGGCCGGGGCGGACCAGCCGCCGGCCCAGCAGCGCGACCCAGCCGAGCACCGCCAGCGCACCCAGCGCCACCAGGCCGAGCAGCGCAGCGGCGGCGAGCAGACCGTCGCCGCGGGCGGCCGCCTCGACGGCGACGACGCCCCAGCCGGAGGGCAGGACGCGCAGCCACCGCGCCAGGTCCGGGGGGAAGCCCACCCGCAGCGCCGTCCGCAGGCCCGGCACGAGCACCCACCCGGAGTGGGTGAGGGCGAGCAGGCCGCCGCTGACGACCGCCGCCAGCAGCGCACCGGCGTGCGAGCGCGCCAGCTGCCCGAGCGCGGCGGTGGCGAGGCGGGAGGCGAGCACGACGACCACGACCTGCAGCAGCACCGCGGGCACGGCCACCAGCACCGCCGCCGCGCCCAGGCCGGCGGCCGCCGCGAGCAGCGCCGCGGAGGCGACGAGGGTGACCGCCGGCGCGACCCCGACGAAGGAGGCGGCGAGCAGACCGGGGGCCAGCCGGCGGGGCGGCAGGGGCAGCAGCGCCAGGTGCTCCGGGCGCAGCACCTCCTCGCCGCCGAAGAGCAGCGGCCCCAGCAGCCAGCCCACCGCCCACAGCGCGGACGCCGCCGCCACGAGGTCGGGCGACAGCCCGGGCACCGGCCAGCCGCGCGCGGCGAGCACGACGGTCCCGACGGCCGGCACCAGCCCCAGCAGGGCCCCGGTGAGCACCCCCGCGCCCTGCGGGCCACCGGCGGCGTGCCGCAGCACCGCCAGCTTCAGCCGGACCAGGACGGCGGCGGTCCGGGCGGCGGTCGGGGCGGCGGTCGGGGTGGCGGTGGTCAGGACGACAGCCACGCCAGCTCCCCCTCACCGATGCCGCGACCGCCGACGAGGGCCACGAAGCGCTCCTCCAGGCTGCGCCCGGCGCACACCTGCGCCAGCGGCCCGGCGGCCAGCACCCGCCCCGCGGCGACGACCGCCACCGTGTCGCACAGCTGCTCCACGACGGGCATGACGTGGCTGGAGAGCACGACGGAGCCACCGGCGGCGACGAAGCGCTGCAGGATGCCCTTGACGGTCGCCGCCGAGACCGGGTCGACGGCCTCCAGCGGCTCGTCGAGCACGAGCAGCCGCGGCGCGTGCAGCAGCGCCGTCGCCAGCCCGATCTTCTTGCGCATCCCCGTCGAGTACCCCAGCACCGGGGTGCCCTCCGCCCGGTCCAGCTCCAGCAGCTCCAGCAGCTCGCCGGCGCGGCGGGCCACGTCCTGCGGGGGCATGCCGCGCAGCAGCCCGAGGTAGGTGAGCAGCTCCCGGCCGGTGAGCCGCTCGGGCATCGCCAGCCCGTCGGGCAGGACGCCGAGCAGCGCCTTGGCCCGGGCCGGGTCGGCCCAGACGTCCACCCCGAAGACCTCCGCGCGGCCCGCGTCGGGGCGCAGCAGGCCCACGGCCATCGACAGCGTCGTCGTCTTCCCCGCGCCGTTGGGGCCGACGAGGCCGAAGAAGGAGCCGGGCGGCACGACGAGATCGACGCGGTCGACGACGGGGGTGGCGCCGTAGGCCTTGGACAGGCCGGTCAGCCGCAGCGCCGCGGGTGGGTCCTGCACCGTCACGGGCACCTCCGCGGGTCCGGACCGGCGCTTACCGATCACCACCGCCCAGTATGTCCAGCCCGCCGCGGGGCGGGAAGGGTCGCGGGAGGCGCGGCGGCCGGGTGGTGGGAGCCGCGGGAGGGGCGCAGGCTGGGAGCCGACGACGAGGTGGGGCCGACGACGCGAGGAGGAGCCGTGGGCGGACGACAGGACGAGGAGCAGGGCATCCCCAACCCGGAGACGGGGGTGGGCGTGGGCGCCTCGGAGGAGCCGAACACCTTCGAGCCGGAGGAACCCGGCGACGAGGGGGCCTGAGCGGCGGGTGCGCGCCGGCGGGGACGTGCGGGTGGCCTGACCCGGCCCCGCCCCCTGCGACGATGGTCCGGTGAGCGCCACCCTCGTCGCCAAGGACCTCGCCGCCGGACACGGGGAGCGCACCCTGTTCTCGGGCCTCGACCTCGTCGTGGCCCCCGGCGACGTCGTGGGCCTCGTCGGGGCCAACGGGGCGGGCAAGTCCACCCTGCTGCGGCTGCTGGCGGGCCTGGACGCCCCGCAGGCCGGGTCGGTGTCCCTCAGCCCGCCGACGGCGACCGTGGGGCACCTGCCGCAGGAACCCGAACGCCGGCCCGGGGAGTCCGTGGCCGCCTTCCTCGCCCGCCGCACCGGGGTGGGCGCCGCGCAGGCCGCGATGGACGAGGCCGCCGGGCGGCTCGCCGCGGGCGCACCGGGGGCGGACGACGCCTACGCCGGGGCGCTGGAGCGCTGGCTGGACCTCGGCGGCGCGGACCTGGACGAGCGCAGCGCCGAGGTGGCCGCCGACCTGCGCCTGGACGTCTCCCTCGCCCAGCCCATGACGACGCTGTCCGGGGGGCAGGCCGCCCGCGCCGGGCTCGCCGCGCTGCTGCTGTCCCGCTTCGACGTGTTCCTGCTCGACGAGCCCACCAACGACCTCGACCTCGACGGCCTGGCGCGGCTGGAGCGCTTCGTGCAGCAGCTGCGCGCGGGCACCGTGCTCGTCAGCCACGACCGGGAGTTCCTCGCCCGCACCGTCGACCGGGTCGTGGAGCTGGACCTGGCGCAGCAGCTCGTGCGGGTCGTCGGCGGCGGCTACGACGCCTACCTGGAGGAGCGGGAGGTGCAGCGCCGCCACGCGCGCGAGGAGTACGAGGAGTACGCCGACACCAGGGCGGGGCTGGAGGCGCGGGCCCGCTCGCAGCGGGCGTGGATGGAGAAGGGCGTGAAGAACGCCCGGCGCAAGGCCACCGACAACGACAAGATCGGCCGGAAGTTCCGCGCCGAGTCCACCGAGAAGCAGGCCGCCAAGGCGCGGCAGACCGAGCGGCGCATCGAGCGGCTGGAGGTCGTCGAGGAGCCCCGCAAGGAGTGGGAGCTGCGGATGAGCATCGCCGCCGCCCCCCGCGCCGGGGCGGTGGTGGCGACGCTGCGGCAGGCGGCGGTGCGGCGCGGGGGTTTCGCGTTCGGGCCGGTGGACCTGCAGCTGGACTGGGCCGACCGGGTGGCGGTGACCGGGCCGAACGGTGCGGGCAAGTCGACGCTGCTGGCGCTGCTGCTGGGCCGGCTGGCCCCGGACTCCGGTGCGGCCTCCCTCGGGCCGGGGGTCGTCGTCGGGGAGGTGGACCAGGCGCGCGCCCTCTTCGGGGGGCCGGAGCCGCTGCTGGAGGCGTTCGCCGCGGCGGTGCCGGACGCGGCGACGGCCGAGGTGCGCACCCTGCTGGCGAAGTTCGGCCTGGGCGCCGCCCACGTGCTGCGGCCCGCGGCGCAGCTGTCGCCGGGCGAGCGCACCCGGGCGGCGCTGGCGCTGCTGCAGGGCCGCGGCGTCAACCTCCTGGTGCTCGACGAGCCCACCAACCACCTGGACCTGCCCGCCATCGAGCAGCTGGAGCAGGCGCTGGCGTCCTACCCGGGCACGCTGCTGCTGGTGACCCACGACCGGCGGATGCTGGAGGCGGTGGCGACCACCCGCCGCTGGCACGTGGCGGACGGCCGCGTGCGGGAGGGCTGAGCCCACCGGTTCGACCGGGCACCCACCTGGGTGCGACCCTGGAGGCGCACCGCGACGGCGCGGTCCCGCACCCCGCCCGTCGCGTTCCCGGAGAACCCCGTGCCCATCGCCCTCCTCGCCCTGGCCGTCGGCGCCTTCGCCATCGGCACCACCGAGTTCGTCGCCATGGGCCTGCTGCCCGAGATGGCGGCCACCTTCGGCGTGTCCATCCCCACCGCGGGCTGGCTCGTCACCGCCTACGCCCTCGGCGTCGTCGTCGGCGCCCCGACGCTGACCGCCCTCGGGCACCGGTTCCGCCGAAAGCACCTGCTGCTGGCCCTGATGGTGCTGTTCACCGCCGGGCACGTCGCGACCGCGCTGGCCCCCACGTTCGGCCTGCTCGTCGCCGCCCGCGCCGTCAGCGCCCTGGCCCACGGCGCGTTCTTCGGCGCCAGCGCCGTCGTCGCCCGCCGCCTCGCCCCGCCCGGGCGCGAGGGCCTGGCGATGGCGCTGGGCTTCACCGGCCTCACCGTCGCCAACGTCGTCGGCGTCCCCCTCGGCACCGCCCTCGGCCAGCAGGTGGGCTGGCGCACGACGTACGCGGTGGTGGCGGGCATCGGGCTGCTCACCATCGCGGCCCTGGCCCTGCTGGTGCCGGACGTGGACGCCTCCGGCGGCACGCTGCGCACCGAGCTGGCGGCCTTCCGCAGCGCCCAGGTGTGGCTGACCCTCGGGCTGACGGTCGTCGGGTTCAGCGGCCTGTTCACGGTCCTGAGCTACGTCGCCCCCATCGCCACCGGGCTGGCCGGCTACGCACCGGCGTCGGTGTCCTGGCTGCTCGTGCTGTTCGGGCTGGGCGCCACGGCCGGCAACCTCGCCGGCGGGCGGCTGGCGGACTGGTCGGTGCCCCGCACCCTGGTCCTCGGCCTGCTGGCCCAGGCCGCGGTGTTCGCGCTGTTCGCCCTCGCCGGCGGCTCGCGGGCCGCGACCGCCGCGGCCGTCTTCGGCTTCGGGTTCGCCGGTTTCGCGATGACGACGTCCATCCAGACCCGCGCGATCGTCGCCGCCGGCGGCGGCGCCGGCATGGTGGCCGCCGCGCAGCAGGCGGCGTTCAACACCGGCAACGCCCTGGGCGCCTACCTCGGCGGCCTCGTCCTGGACCTCGGGCTCGGCTACCGCTCCCCCATGGTCGTCGCCGCCGTCCTCACCCTGGCCGGGCTCGGGGTGCTGGGGGTGTCGCTGCGGGCCGAGCGCACCGGCCGGGCCCCTCTGGAACCGGTTCAGCTCCCGCGGGCGGGGCGGGTGACCACCCGGTAACGTCCCACCCCGCCCCGCCGTCGAGAACGGGCGCGCGGAGGACGACGGCCACCCTGCCGAACGGACGGGGTGGGCCCGGAGGGTCGGGACGGGACGGCGTGGACCTCAGGCTGGTGGGTCACCCCGGTGACCCCGAGGCGGGCGGATCGAGCTGCGGGTGCGGCCGCGGGTGCGGCGACGGCTGCCCGCCGTGGGCGGCGCTCGGCCTGGGGCTGGCCCGGCACCCCGACGACGCGCTCGTCGTCCGCCGCGCGGTGCGCGACCGGACCGGCGAGGTCGTCGACTTCCGCTGCGAGTGGGCGAACGAGACGGCCGAGCGCAACGCCGGGCGGCCGCTGCGCGGCGCCACCCTGCGGGAGTCCTACCCCACCGTCGACCCGGCCCTGCTGTCCCTGATGCGCCGCCTGCTGGAGTCCGGTGGCAGCGCCGACACCGAGTTCGCCCTGTCCGACGACAGCCCCGAGGAGGTGCTGCGCGGCCGGGTGTTCAGCTCCTTCCTCACCGCCGTGGACGCCGACCGCGTCGTCTGCCAGTACCGCGACGTCACGGAGCTGCGCCGCGCCGAGCGCGCGCTGCAGCACCAGGCGGCGCACGACGACCTCACCGGCCTGCCCAACCGGCGCGCGCTGCGCGAGCACCTGGACCGGGCGCTGGCGCGCCTGCCGCGGGGCTCGCGCACCCTGCTGCTGGCCCTCGGCGACCTCGACGGGTTCAAGGAGGTCAACGACACCCTCGGCCACCACGCCGGCGACGAGGTGCTGCAGGTGGTCGCGGAACGGCTGCGCCACGCGGTGCGGCCGCAGGACCTCGTGGCGCGCTACGGCGGCGACGAGTTCTGCCTGCTCTGCGAGGACGTCGGGGAGCAGCACGCCAGCGCCCTGCTGGAGCGCGTCCGGCGGACCGTCGCCCAGCCGCTGCGGCTGACCGGGGGGCAGCGGGTGCGGGTGGGGATCACCGTCGGGCACGTGGCGACCGCGCTGCCGGTGCCCGCCGACGACGTGCTGCGCCGGGCGGACGCGGCGCTCTACGAGCGCAAGGGCCGCGCGCGGGCGTAGCCCTCACGCCTGCAGCCAGGCCAGCACCGCCAGCACCCGGCGGTTGTCGTCCGGCAGCGGCGGCAGGTCCAGCTTGGTGAAGATGCTCGTGGTGTGCTTGCCGACGGCCTTCTCGCTGACGAACAACCGCGCGGCGATCGCGGCGTTGGAGCGGCCCTCCGCCATCAGCGTCAGCACGTCCCGCTCCCGGGCGGTGAGCCGCTCCACGGGCCGGGTGGCGCTGGCACCGCTGACCAGCCCGGCCACCACCTCCGGGTCCAGCACCGTCCCGCCGGCGGCGACCTGCCGGACCGCGGCCACGAACCCGTCCACGTCCGCGACCCGGTCCTTGAGCAGGTACCCCACCGCCCCCTCCCCGCCGGCCAGCAGCTCGCGGGCGTAGAGGGGCTCCACCCACTGGCTGAGCACCAGCACCGGGAAGCCGCTGCGGGCGCGGCGCGCCCCGACCGCCGCCACCAGCCCCTCGGTGGCGAACCCCGGCGGCAGCCGGACGTCCACGACGGCGACGTCGACGTCCTCCCGGCGCAGCGCCCGCCCCAGCGACGGCGCGTCGGCCACCGCCTCGACGACCTCGACCCCACCCGCCTGCAGGATGCGGGTGAGGCCGACGCGCAGCAGCGCCTGGTCCTCGGCGAGGACCGCCCTCAGCGTCCCGGGCGCCACGGCACCTCCACGGTCACGACGGTCGGCCCCCCGGCGGGGCTGTCCACGGCGAGGGTGCCGTCGAAGGCCGCCAGCCGCCGGGCGATGCCCGCCAGCCCCGAACCGGCCGGGTCGGCGCCCCCGCAGCCGTCGTCGCCCACCACCACCCGCAGCGGGCCCTGCCGGGAGGAGCCGGACACCCACGCCCGCGTCGCCCCGGCGTGCTTGGCGGTGTTCGCCAGGCACTCCGCGACCGCGAAGTACACCGCCGACTCCACCGGCGCCGGCAGCCCGCCCGCCGCGCCACCCGGCAGGCCGCCACGCCCCGGCAGGTCCAGGGACAGCGTCACCGGCAGCGGCAGGGTGAGGGCCAGCGCCTCCACCGCCCCGGCCAGCCCGCGGTCGGCGAGCACCGGCGGGTGGATGCCCCGCACCACCGAGCGCAGGTCCTCCAGCGCCGCCACCGTCGTCTCCCGCGCCTCCCGCAGCAGCGCGACGGCGGCGTCGGGGTCGGTGGCCACCAGCTTCTCCGCCAGGCCCACGTGCATGCCGACCGCGGCGATGCGGGCCTGCGCCCCGTCGTGCAGGTCGCGCTCGATGCGGCGGACCTCCGCGGCGGAGGAGTCCAGCACCTGCGCCCGCGAGGACGTCACCTCCTCCACCCGCCGGTGCAGCGCCGCGACCTCGCCGCCGAGGATGCCGCGCTCGGCCAGGGCGCGGGCCCGCACCAGCGGCGGCGTCACCACCCACCACACCAGCAGCAGCGGCCCGCCGAGCAGGACGAGGGACCACCACCACACCCCGCCGTCCACGAGCGCCCCGACGAGGTGGGTCACCGGCGCCGCCAGCAGCACCGGCGGCACCAGGGACATCGCGAGACCGCCGGTGGCGGAGAACCAGCAAAGCGCGAAGTCCCGCCAGCGCGCCGGGTCCCGCAGCCAGCGCACCGGCCGGGTCACGACGGTCGTGCCGGTGGTGTCGGCGTAGGCGGGCACCAGCCGCTGCCCGAGCAGGTCCCCGCTGACGCGCCGGTGCAGGCGGGTGAGGGCCTCGGTGGCGGGCACCACCCCCAGGGCCAGGACGAACCCGGCCGTCACCAGGGCCAGCGGGATGCTCAGCACGGTGAGGATCCCCAGGGCCAGCGCCGGGGCCGCGGCGAGCGCCGAGCCGAGGGCCACGGCGGTCAGCCGCAGCCGGTCGACGGCGGCGGGGCCGTCGACCGGCTTCAGGCCCGGCGACCCGATCGGCGCGAGGACGTCGACCACGGGAGCAGCCTGTCACCGCGCGGGGGTGGCTGTCGCCACCCCCGCGGGACCGGCCGACGCGCGGGCCGCCGGGACCCGGGCCGCCGTCGCGGTGCCCGTCGCCGGCACGACCCGCCGCACCGCGACGAACGTGGCGCCGAGGGTGAGGGCGACGACGCCGCAGGCCAGCAGCGGCGGCAGCCACAGCTGCCCGTCGGGCACGAACCCCTCCTCGCGGGCGATCCCGAACGGCACCGTGGTGGTCAGCGCGGCCAGCGCACCGGCCACCACCCCCACGGCCGCCACGACCCCCGCCTCCGCCAGCACCGCACCCAGCACCTGCGCGCGGGTGGCGCCCAGCAGCCGCAACCGGTGCAGCTCCGCCCGGCGCGCGGCCGTCACCGCGACGGCGGTGTTGACCACGACGACCGCCGCGAACAGCGACAGCATCCCCACGACGACGTTGTTCAGCATCGTGATGGTGCCGGCCTCGGGCAGCGCCGCGCCCTCGGGCAGGGTGCGCCCGTCGATGCCGACCAGGACGAGGGTGCCGATCGAGGCGGCCGTCAGCACGACCACCGGCGCCAGCACCCCGCCCAGCAGGTGCGCCCGGCGCGAGGCGGTGTGCAGGGCCAGCTCCCACGCCGCACCCCGCACCGGCAGCCGCCCGGCGACGGCCGCACCGGCCCGCAGCAGCAGCGGTGCCAGCAGCGCCAGCCCCACCCCCGCCACGATGGACGCCGAGCCGGAGGTCGACATCGCGGCGTAGGGGTCGGCGGAGTCGGCGGTGACCGTGACGGTGACGACGCCCGCGGCGAGCGCCTGCACGACCAGCAGCACCCCCAGCGCCACCCGCCACCGGCGCA
>NZ_BAABIL010000385.1:0-5126 GCF_039542765.1 Kineococcus glutinatus | reverse complement strand
TCCTGCTCGCTGGCCCGCACCGCGTCGTCGGCCTGCACGAGCAGGGCGTCGGCGCGCTGCTGCAGCGCCGCCGTGGGCTCCCCCGGGAAGGGGTCGGGCGGGTCCGCGACGCGCCGACCGCCGCGCGCCGCGGTGCGGTGGTGGCGCAGCAGCAGGAGCAGCCCGCCACCGGCGAGCACGAGGGCGAGGACCACCCCGGCGAGCAGCCCGAGCGGCGAACCACCGACCTCGGCGCGCACGCCGTCGGCGGCCGCGACCACCGCGCCCGCCCAGTCCTGGCGGCCCAGCCGCGGCTCGACGTCGTCGCGCGCCACGGCGCCCATGTCCGCGGTGCTCAACCTGGCACCGGAGGCCGTCCAGTAGCCGTAGGCGCGGTCCTCCACGGCGACGGCGAGGAGGACGTCGTCGGTGCCGAAACCGCTGGCCAGGAACGTCTCGCGGGCCCAGTCGGCGCCGTCGAGGCCGTCGAAGGTGGCGACGTAGGCGACCCAGAGCTGGATGCGGTCCTCGTCCACCAGCCGCTGCAGGGCCGCCTCGACCTCCTCGCCGGAGCCGTCGAGCGCGCCGACCTCGTCGGTCACCTGCTGCGCGAGGCGCTCCGGCGCGGCGGCCCGCGCGGGGGCGGCGGTGAGCGCGGGCAGGGCGAGGACGGGCAGCAACAGGAGCAGGACGGCGAGGACGACCGGCGCAGCGCGGCGCGCGGGGCTGGTGGCGTGCACGCCGCCAGTCTGGCCGAGGCCGGCGATGACGCCAGTCCCGCACCGCGGCGGGGGCCGGCGGCGCGGTGGTGGGGGACGAGCCGGCCTGTAAGCCGGATCCTGTGCCCGCCCGTCCCCTCGCGGGGGCGGGCGGCGGCGACCATCCCTCTAGGACGTGCGTTGCCGCACGCCTCAAGCGGCCTACCCGGCAGCTCGGGCGGGCCGCCCTCGAACGCTGCCTGTCTGGCCTTGCTCCGGGTGGGGTTTACCGAGCCGCACCGGTCACCCGGTGCGCTGGTGGTCTCTTACACCACCGTTTCACCCTTACCAGCGCGGACGCTGGCGGTCTGCTTTCTGTGGCACTTTCCCGCGGGTCACCCCGGGTGGGCGTTACCCACCACCCCGCCCTGTGGAGTCCGGACTTTCCTCGGCGGGCACCGCCCCTCGCGGGAACGGCCCCGACGCGGCCGCCCGGCCGGCTCGTCCACCGCCAGCCTAGCCGCCCACCAGGGCCCCGGAGCGCACCGCCACCCACCCGGCCACCCACCCGGCGCAGCCCCGCCGGGTGCGCTCCCGGCGCCCGCCTAGGGTGCTCCCTCGTGCTCGTCGTCCTGCCGCCCTCGGAGACCAAGTGGGAGGGCCCGCAGCGGGGCGCCCCCGTCGACCTCGACGCCCTGTCGCTGCCCGCCCTCACCGGCGCGCGGGAGCGGGTCCTCGACGCCCTGGTGACCGCCTCCGCCCGGCCGGGTGCCGCGGAGCTGCTCGGCGCGGGCCCGCGGCTGGCCGCCACCGTCGCGGCGAACACCTCGCTGCGCACCCGGCCCGCCGCGCGGGCCGCGCAGGTCTACCGCGGCGTGCTCTACGACGCCCTGGACCTGCCGTCACTGCCGGCACCGGCGCGTCGTCGCGTGCTCGTCGTCTCGGCGCTGTGGGGGGCGCTCACCCCCGGCGACCGCATCCCCGGCTACCGGCTGTCGATGGGCACGGACCTGCCCGGCGTCGGGCCGCTGGCCGGTTTCTGGCGCCCGCACCTGGCCGCCGCCCTGGCGCCGGCCGGCGTCGTCGTGGACTGCCGCTCCAGCACCTACGCGGCGGCGTGGCAGCCGTCGCGGGAGGTGGCCGGGCGCACCGCGGCGGTGCGCGTCAGCCGCGACGGGCGCAGCGTCTCCCACGACGCCAAGCGGACCCGCGGCCTGCTCGCCCGGCACCTGCTCACCCGCCCGGGACGGGTGCCGCGCACCGTGGCGGAGCTGCACGCGGCCGCCGCGGAGGCGTTCGCGGTGCGGCTGCAGGCACCGGTGCGGGCGGGGGCGCCCTGGGTGCTCGACGTCGAGGCCGCCTGACGCGCGCCGGCCGCGGGATCAGTGGCGGTTGAGGGTCCAGACCTCGCCGCCGTCGTGGCCGCAGCGCAGCACGGTGCGGGAGCCGGGGTCGACGCGCAGCCGGGTGTGGGCGGAGGGTGCGGCCTCCAGCGCGGTGCGGACGAGGTGGCGCACGGGGTCGAGGTGGGTGACGACGGCCACGGTGCGCCCCGCCCAGCGGCGCAGCGCGCGGTCGTGGGCCTCCTCGACCCGTCGCGCCAGGGCCGCCAGGGACTCCCCGCCGGGGGGCGCGGCGTCCGGGGAGGTGCGCCAGGCGGCGTACGCGGCGGGCCAGCCGCGCACGACATCGGGCACCGTGCGGCCCTCCCACTCCCCCAGGTCGGGGGCGTCCCAGGCCGGGTCGGTGAGCACCTCGACGTCGCGGGCGCCGGCGAGCAGCCGGGCGGTCTCCCGCGCCCGGCGCAGCGAGGAGGTGACCACGACGTCGGCGTGCGAGACCTCCCAGGAGGTCGCGGCGGCGGCCGCCTCGGCGCGGCCGCGCTCGCTGAGGGCGGGGTCGTCCCCGCCGCGGCCGCTGAGCCGCTGGGCCTCGGTGAGGGCGGTGGACCCGTCGCGCACGAGCACCAGGGTCGTCGGCGGTGCGCCGGCGGCACCGCCGAGCGAGCCGGCCACCGGAGCCGCCGTGGCGGTCGCGGTCGCACCGGTGGTCGCGGTCCCGCCGGCGCGCTGCCACGTCCGGCCGGCCGCCGCGGCGTCCATCGCCTCGTTCGCGAGCCGGTCGGCGGCGGAGTTCTGCGCACGCGGCACCCACGTGTAGCGGACCCGCCCCGCCGGCAGCACGGTGCGCGCCTCCTCCACGAGGCGGCGCATGTCCTCGTGCTTGACCTTCCAGCGGCCCGACATCTGCTCCACGACCAGCTTGGAGTCCATCCGGACCTCCACCTGCGCCTCGGGGTCGAGGGCGGCCGCGGCCCGCAGCCCCGCCAGCAGACCGCGGTACTCCGCGACGTTGTTCGTCGCCCGGCCGATGGACTCGGCCGCCTCGGCGAGCACGTCCCCGGTCGAGGCGTCGCGCACGAGCGCGCCGTAGCCGGCCGGCCCCGGGTTGCCCCGCGAGCCGCCGTCCGCCTCCACGACGAGCCGGCGCGCGCTCACAGACCGGACTCGGCGGTGCGCACCAGGATGCGCCCGCACTCCTCGCAGCGGACCACGTCGTCGGCAGCGGCGGCGCGCAGCCGGTTGATGTCGACGGTGTTGAGCTCCAGCCGGCAGCCCTCGCAGCGGCGGGCGCGCAGCATCGCCGCACCGACGCCGCCGCGGGTGCTGCGCAGCTTCTCGTAGGTGGCGACCAGCGCGTCGTCGATGCCCATGGCGACGGCCTGCCGCCGCGCCACGGCCGCGGTCTCCTCCGTCGCGATGCCCGCCAGCGCCTCGTCGCGGCGCCGCTCGGCCTCGCGGACCGCCGCGGCCACCTCCGCCAGCTCCGCCTCCGCCCGCGAGGCGCGCCCCTGCGCCTGCTCCAGGCGCTCCATGACCTCCAGCTCGACGTCCTCCAGGACGCCCTGGCGGCGGGCCAGGCTCTCCAGCTCGTGCTGCAGCCCCTCCAGCTCCTTGGGGCTGCCCGTGCCGGCGTCCAGCCGGGCGCGGTCGCGGTCGGCGCGCTGGCGCACGACGGTGACGTCGGCCTCGGCGCGGGTGACCTCCCGCTCCACGTCGGAGACGGCGGTGCGCGCGGCGACGGCCTCGTCGGAGACGACGGAGTGCCTGCGCAGCAGGGCGTCGAGCTCGGCCTGCTCGGGCAGGGTGGCGCGGCGGTGCGCCAGCTGCGCCAGGCGGGTGTCGACCGCCTGCAGGTCCAGCAGCTTCTGCTGGTCGATCGCCGGGGCCTTGGGCATCCGGAGTCACTCCCCTCGGCTCGGGATGCGCGACGTCCAGGGGTCCGTGCGCGTGGTGGAGATGCGGAGGTCCACCGTAGAGCCCCGTCCGGCCAGCCCCGCGCGCAGCCGGGCGGCGGCCTCGGGCAGCCAGGGCCACTCGCTGGCCCAGTGCGCGACGTCGACGAGGGCGGGGCCGCGCCCGCCGGAGTGCTCGCGGGCCCCCGAGCCGTGCTCGCGGGCCTCCGAGGCCGGGTGGTGGCGCAGGTCGGCGGTGACGTAGGCGTCGGCGCCGCTGGCGCGCACCTCCGCGAAGAGGCTGTCGCCGGAGCCGCCGCAGACCGCCACCCGCCGCACCGGCGCACCGGGGTCGCCGGCGACCCGCACGCCCTGCTCGGTGGCCGGCAGCGCTGCGGCCACGCGCTCGGCGAAGGCGGCCAGCGGTTCGGGCGCCGCCAGCTCCCCCACCCGCCCGATGCCCAGGACCGGGTCGGGGCCGGCCTGCTCGGTGAAGGACGCCACGGGCACCTCGTAGGGGTGCGCGGCGCGCAGCGCGGCGAGCACGGGCACCCGCAGCGCGCGGGGCACGGTCAGCTCCAGGCGCACCTCCGCGACGTCCTCGCGCTCGCCCACCCGCCCGATCGCCGGCCGCGCCCCCGGCAGCGGGGTGAACGTGCCGGTGCCCGGGGCGGCGAAGGCCACCCGCTCGTAGCGCCCGGCGCGCCCGGCCCCGGCGGCC
Organism: Kineococcus glutinatus; assembly: GCF_039542765.1. Taxonomy (NCBI): domain Bacteria; kingdom Bacillati; phylum Actinomycetota; class Actinomycetes; order Kineosporiales; family Kineosporiaceae; genus Kineococcus; species Kineococcus glutinatus. The sequence goes on along the minus strand of NZ_BAABIL010000385.1, from coordinate 493 downwards.
GCCAGCGCGTCGAGCACCCGCTCGGCGTCGGCGGTGGGCACGAAGGTGACGAGGGTGTCCTGCGCCTCGCCCGCCAGGGGCTGCAGCGGGACGAGGTCGCGCAGCCCCAGGGCGGTGGCGAGGGCGTCGGAGACGCCCGGGGAGGCCGCGTCGGCGTTGGTGTGGGCCACGTGCAGGGCGCAGCCGGCGCCGATCAGCCGGTGCACGACGCGGCCCTTGGCGCTCGTGGCGGCCACCGACGTCACCGGCCGCAGCAGCAGCGGGTGGTGCACCAGGAGCAGGTCGGCGCCGAAGGCCAGGGCCTCGTCCACGACCGCGGCGACCGGGTCGACGGCCAGCAGGACGCGGCGCACCGGCTGCTCGGGGTCGCCGCACACGAGGCCCACGGCGTCCCACGACTGCGCCCACCGCGCCGGGTAGAGGTCCTCCAGCACGGCGAGGACCTCGCGCAGCGGAGGTGGTCCGGGATCGCTCGGCACGTGGGCCCGGCCGG
>NZ_BAABIL010000384.1:0-3246 GCF_039542765.1 Kineococcus glutinatus | reverse complement strand
CCCGGCCGGCGGCGCGCTCCTCCGTGCGGCCGGCCGCGTGCCCGCCGGCGCCGCGGTGCGCCCCCGCGGGGGACCGGACGTGTCGCAGCCGTAGGGCACACTCCAACGGTGCCCCCCAGCAGTGCGCCCGCGCCCGCCCCTGCCCTCGACGAGCGCACCGCGCAGCTGCTGGACCTGGCCGTGGCCGCGGTCGGTGGCAGCCGCCGCGACGGGCAGCTCGCCATGGCCGCCGCCGTCACCGACGCGGTCAGCACCGGCCGGCACCTCCTCGTGCAGGCCGGCACGGGCACCGGCAAGTCGCTGGCCTACCTCGTGCCCGCCGTCGCCCACGCCGTGGCGACCGGGCGCGCCGTCGTCGTGAGCACGGCCACCCTGGCGCTGCAGGCGCAGATCGACGCCCGCGACCTGCCCAGGGTGGCGGCCGCGCTGGCCCCCGCGCTCTCCCGCGAGCCCACCTGGCAGCTGCTCAAGGGCCGCGCCAACTACGTGTGCCGCAACAAGCTGGACGGCGGTTTCGGGGCGGAGGAGGCCGCGCTGTTCGACCTGCCCGACAGCGGCCCGCAGGACGCCGGGCGCCTGGGCCGGGAGGTGCAGCGGCTGCGGGAGTGGGCGGCGCGGACCCCGACCGGCGACCGCGACGAGATCGACCCCGGTGTCAGCGACCGGGCGTGGCGGCAGGTGTCCGTGACGGCCCGGGAGTGCCTGGGCCCGCAGCGCTGCCCCGCGGCGGCGGAGTGCTTCAGCGAGCGCACCCGGGCCCGCGCGCGCGAGGTGGACGTCGTCGTCACCAACCACGCCCTCACCGCCATCGACGCCGTGGAGGGCCGGGCCACCCTGCCCGAGCACGACCTCCTCGTCGTCGACGAGGCCCACGAGCTGGCCGACCGCGTCACCGCCGTCGGCTCCAAGGAGCTGTCCAGCGCCTCCGTGCACGCCGCCACCCGCCGGGTGCGCCGCGGCGCCGGGCACGTGCCCGCGGCGCTGGAGCAGGCCGCCGACGCCCTCGCGGAGGTGCTCGAGCAGGTGCCGCCGGGGCGGGTGACGCACTGGTCGCAGGGGCTGCTGAGCGCGGTCGGCGCCGTCCGCGACGCCGCCCGCAGCACCCTCAGCGAGCTCAAGGAACAGGCCGACGCCGCCGGTGCCGACGAGGCGCCCGAGGCCCGCGGCGGCCGCCACCTGGCGCGGGCCGCCGTCTCGGAGGTGTTCGACGTCGCCGAGCGGCTCGCCGAGCACGCCGAGCACGACGTCATCTGGACGTCCGCCTCCGAGCTGCGCGGCCCCGCGCTGCACGTGGCGCCGCTGTCGGTGGCGGGGCTGCTGCGGGAGAAGGTGTTCGCCGAGCGCACGGTGGTGTGCACCTCCGCGACGCTCGCGGTGGGTGGCTCCTTCGACGCCGTCGCCGGGCAGTTCGGCCTGCGGCGCGCCTCCGATGGGCGCAGCTCGATGCCGTGGCGGGGCCTGGACGTGGGCAGCCCCTTCGACTACCCCAGCCAGGGCATCCTGTACGTCGCGCGGCACCTGCCGCCGCCGGGTCGCGACGGCACGGGGGAGGCGGTGCTGGCCGAGCTCAGCGACCTGGTCGCCGCGGCCGGCGGGCGCACCCTGGGGTTGTTCTCGTCCCGGCGCGCCGCGGAGAACGCCGCCGCGGAGGTGCGCCGGCGCACCGGGCTGACGGTGCTGTGCCAGGGCGAGGACCGGCTGCCGCGCCTCGTGCGCCGCTTCGAGGCCGACCCGGCCGTCTCGCTGTTCGGCACGATGTCGCTGTGGCAGGGCGTCGACGTGCCCGGGCCCTCCTGCCAGCTCGTCGTCATCGACCGCATCCCCTTCCCGCGCCCCGACGACCCCCTGATGTCGGCGCGCGCCGAGGCGGTGACCGCGGCGGGCGGCAACGGGTTCATGGCGGTCTCCGTGGCGCACGCCGGGGTGCGCCTGGCCCAGGGGGCCGGCCGCCTGGTGCGCAGCGGGCAGGACCGGGGCGTGGTCGCGGTGCTCGACGCGAGGCTGGCCACGGCGCGCTACGGCGAGTTCCTGCGCCGCAGCCTGCCCGACTTCTGGCCCACGACGTCGCCGGAGGTGGCCCGCTCGGCCCTGCAGCGCCTGGCGGCCTCGAGCTCCTGACCTCCGCCGGGCCGGGAGGTGGGGGTGACGGGGGCCCGGGGGCCGAAACCCCTCAGACCCGCCGCAGCACCGCCGTCACGCGGCCCAGGATCGTGGCCTCGTCGCCGTTGATGGGCTCGTAGAGCTCGTTGTGCGGCACGAGCCAGACGTGGCCGTCGCGGCGGCGCAGCGTCTTGACGGTGGCCTCGCCGTCGATCATGGCGGCCACGATGTCACCGTTCTCGGCGGTCGGCTGCTGCCGCACCACCACCCAGTCGCCGTTGCAGATCGCCGCCCCGACCATCGAGTCGCCGGAGACCTCCAGGAGGAAGAGCGCGCCCTCGCCGACGATCTGGCGGGGGAGCGGGAACACGTCCTCCACGACCTGCTCGGCGAGGATGGGGCCGCCGGCGGCGATCCGCCCCACGAGGGGGACGTACGCCGCGGCGGGCGGCTGCTCGAGCGCGGTCCCGCCCGGTGCGGTCCCGCCCGGTGCGGCGGCGGGCACCTGCTCCGCGCCGGCGGGTGGCTGGACCACCTCGATGGCGCGCGGGCGGTTCGGGTCGCGGCGCAGGAAGCCCAGGCGCTGCAGGGTCGCGAGCTGGTGGGCGACGCTGCTGGGGCTCGTGAGGCCCACCGCCTGCCCGATCTCGCGCATGCTCGGGGGGTAGCCCCGCCGTTCCACGGCCTCGGTGATGGTCTGCAGCACGAGCCGCTGCCGTGCGGTGAGCCCGGCCCCGTCGAGGGGACCGTCGGGCAGCTGGTGCACCGACCCCTTCCGTCCCGCCACAGTCCGCTCCTCGTCTCCCGTGCGGGGTCGCGGCCCCGCGTGCGGTCCCGGCGGGCGCCGGGCGTGCTGCGATCAACCTAGGCCCAACGGGCCCCGGGTTCAAACAGGTGTTCGAACGACGCTGGTCCGTGTCGGAGGTCGGTGGTAGAAATCTCGGCAGCACCGTTCGAACACCCGTTCGACCGCGACCGCCTGGGAGGGACCGCCCGTGAGCGCCACCGTCCTGCCGCTGCCCCGTGCGACCGCCTGCCCCCTGGCGACCGCTGCCGCGCTCGTGCCCGGCCCTCGTCCCGGTGCGGGCCGGGGCCACCGCCCGTTCCCCGCGGCCTGGCGCACCACCCACCCCCTCCGGGTGCCGC
>NZ_BAABIL010000383.1:0-2631 GCF_039542765.1 Kineococcus glutinatus | reverse complement strand
CGCTGAACCACGCGCTGACGTCGTCGCGCGCGGTGGACCTGCGGCCGGGCGTGCTCACGGCGCCGAGGCTAGCCACCGCCCCCGGTCAGGGTGGTCGTCGCCAGGCCCGTCGCGGCGTCGACGGTGATCGAGCCGCCCTCGAAGTCGCTGCGCCAGCCGCCGGGCACGACCTGCTCGTCCCCCACCGGCAGCCCCAGCGGCCCGGACTCCCAGCCGGTGTCGCCCCAGGTGGTGCGGATCGTGCCGCGCACCCAGTGCGCCCCCGTCGCGGGGGATGAGTAGATCGAGCCGCGCTCGAAGTGGGCGAACACCGACCGCCCGTCCCGGGCGGGCGCCTCCTCGGTGGTCGGCAGCCCCAGCACCCCGTCCTCCGCGCCCGCGGCCCGCCACGCCGCCTCCACCGCCCCGCGCACGACGTGGGTGCCGGTGGCGGGGGAGGAGACGATCGTGCCGCCGCGGAAGCGCTGCGAGCGGGCCCGCCCGTCCGCGGTGGCCACCACCGGGCCCAGGGCCTCGCCCAGCTCCCCGTCGGCACCGCCGAGCTCGGCCCACGTGCGCGCCACCTCCCCGGCGGGGTCGGTGCGCCCGCCGGCGACGCCCAGCCGGCCGTCGGGGGCCTGCGCCAGCTCCACCACGCCCATCCGCCGCGGGTGCGGCTGCGCGCCGCCGAGGTTCTCCCCGAGGCGGAAGGCGGCGTAGGCCATCCGCAGCCGGCCCTCGGCGTCGACGAAGCCCGCCGAGCCGCCGGGGCCCTGCAGGTCGCCCTCGCTGGCCAGCAGCGGCACCTGCGGGTCGGGGCGGGTGCAGGGCCCGGCCGGGCCCTGCGGGCAGATCGCGTACCCGGCGGCGTAGTTGCTGCGCCCGTCGTCGTCCAGCACCCCGGAGTAGTTGGCGGAGTAGAACAGGTACGTCGTGCCGCGGTAGGTGACCATCGAGGGGTTCTCGATGGTGTCGCCCTCCCAGGCGGCGTCCGCGTTCGTCTCCAGCAGCGTCGTGACCGGCGCACCGGGCAGCGGCTTGCCGTCCGGGCCGAGCTCGGTGGCCAGCAGCGCCGAGGGGCGCACCCCCAGCTGCCCGGCCGCCTTCCACAGCAGGTGGTTCCGGCCCGTGGCGGGGTCGTGGTACGGGTTGGGGTCGATGGAGCCGCCGGGGTCCCGGTCGGCGGGCTGGCACTGGATCGGCCCGTCGCCGGAGACGTCGCGGAACGGACCCAGCGGGGAGGGCGCGCTGGCCGCGGTCAGGCAGAAGCGCTCCCCGCTGACCCGCACCGCCGAGTACGCGTACCAGGTCCGCTGCCCGCCGGAGCCCGGCGCCGGGTCGATCGCGAACGCCGAGGACGCCCACAGGTCCCGCTCCAGCCACGGGCCCTGCTGGTGCGGCAGGCCCCACGAGGCCGGGCGCACCAGCGCGTCGTTGAGGTCGTACACGCCCCAGTCGTCCAGCGGGGCGTCGCGGATCTCGGCGGGGATCGCCTCGTCGGTGTGGGCGTCGTACCCCGGCCGGCCGGGTGGGCCGGTGTTCGACCAGCGGGGCCGCACGGTCCAGGTGCGCAGGTCGGTGCTCGTCAGGACGGGCAGGTAGCGCCCGCCGACGGGGGAGGCGTAGGCGTAGTACGTGCCGCCGTCGACGACGACGTGCGGGTCGCCGAAGTCGCCCGTCCACGCCGCGCCCGGCTCGAACCACGTCGAGGCGGTGGTGGTGGGGGTGGGGGCGGGGGGCCCGGGTGCGACGGGCCCCGCCGCGGTGGCGGGCGGCGCGGTGGCCTCCCGCGCGGGTCCGGCTCCCCCCGCGCCGCCGGTGCAGGAGGTCAGGAGCAGGGCGAGGAGCGCCGCGGTGGCGGTGCGGGCCGTCGTCGCGTGGGCCACCAGGCCATCCTGCAGCGCACCGGCGCCGCCGCGCAGCGCGAACGGGGGCCGGGGGGTGGCCCCCCGGCCCCCGGCCCGCCTCAGCGGGAGATGGCCAGCTGCTCGTCGCCGGTGTCGATCTGGATGCGGCGCGGCTTGGCCCGCTCGGCCACCGGGATGCGCAGCGTCAGCACGCCGGAGTGGTAGGCCGCGGAGATCTTCTCCGTGTCGAGGTTGTCGCCCAGGATGAGCTGGCGGCTGAAGACGCCCCGCGGCCGCTCGGCGGCCAGCATCTCGGCGGTGCCCTCGTGCACGGGGCGCTGCGCCCTGACGGTCAGCACGTTGCGCTCCACGTCGAGCTCCACGCTGCCGGGGTCGACGCCGGGCAGGTCGAACTCGACCACGAACTCGTCGCCGCTGCGCCAGGCGTCCATCGCCATCACCGCCGGGCGCGCCGGTGTGCCGAGGACCTGCTGCGTGAGCCGGTCCAGCTCGCGGAAGGGATCGGTGCGCATCAACATCTCCACCACCTCCGAGACGTGTTGACGATCCAGGTCCGAAGATGCGCGTTGCACGGTGTCCCGGGGTCGTCCCAGCCGCCCCGGAACACCTCAAGGATTAGCACTCCAACGCGTCGAGTGCAAGAGGAGACCCGCTGCGCGGGAACGGGTCCGCTCAGCGGGCACGCCGCAGCCGCCGTGCCGTGGCGGTCACCCCGCCCGCGGCCGCCAGCACGAGGGCGGCGCGGGCCGCCAGCCGCCCCGCGCGGCGCGAGCGGCGGAACTCG
>NZ_BAABIL010000382.1:0-1625 GCF_039542765.1 Kineococcus glutinatus | reverse complement strand
GGGCGGCAACATCTACTGGAGCCCGGCCACCGGCGCCCACGAGGTGCACGGGCAGATCCTCGGCGCCTACGCCTGGGCTGGGTGGGAGAACGGCGTCCTGGGCTTCCCGATCACCGGGGAGATCCGCACCCCCAACGGCCGCGGCGCGTACAACGCCTTCGAGGGCGGCTCCGTCTACTGGTCGCCCGGCACGGGGGCCCACGTCGTGCGCGGCGCGATCCGCGACGCGTGGGCCGGTCAGGGCTGGGAAGGCGGACGCCTCGGGTTCCCGACCAGCAGCGAGTTCGACATCCCCGGAGGCCGGCGGGTCAACTTCGAGAGCGGGTACATCGAGTGGTCCCCGGCGACCGGCGCCCGGGTGAACCAGCCCATCAGCGGGCCTGCTGCACCGCCGTCCGGCCCGGTGATCCCCGGGACCATCGCGATCCCGGGCGAGGTGAACCTCGACGGTCTCGTGCTGCGCGCGGAGTCGGTTCGGCGCGTGGCACCGCCTAGCGGCTTCTCCATCGGGTACACGGCGGGTCAGGTCCCGGTGGAGGTGACCCTGTCGATCCGGAACACCACGAACGGGCTGTGGGATCCGTTCGACCTCGTGAGCTTGACGTCGAACGGCGCGGAGGCCGAGCAGGTCTTCTCGTCGGATCCCGACTACGGCGGCGGCTTCGGCGACACGTCCCTCGCGCCCGGGCAGACACGCACGGCGCGCTACCTCTTCTCCGTGCCGCCGGCGAGCCTGGGCGACCTCCTCGTCGAGGCGATCATCTACGACGTGCAGGACGACCGGCACGTCGCGCAGTTCAGCGGTCGGATCTGACGGGTCCGCGCCCGCTCCGCGGAGCACCCCCGGGAGGTGGGGACGTTCGGCGGCGACACGCTGGCGTGTCGCCAGCTGAACGTCCCCGCCCCGGGCCGGCCAGCGCGCGACGGGGACGTTCGGCGGCGACACGCCGGCGTGTCGCGGGCAGGACGTCCCCGCCACGCACGGCGGCGCCCGGCGCTCAGGCCGAGCGCGCCCGGCCCGCCAGCAGCGCACCGGCCAGCGCGACGGCCGCCGCCACCCCGAACCCCGTCAGGTACGACGCCACGTCCTGCGCCCCGAGGACGCCCAGCACCGTGCCGCCGACGGCCAGCAGCGTCGTCGCCATCAGCGAGTCGGCGATCTGCAGCGCGGAGGAGTTGCGGCCCTGCTCCGCCGGCTCGGACAGCTCCAGCACCAGCACCGACGTCACCGGGTACGCGATGCCCGTGCCGATCCCGGCGACCAGCCAGCCCAGCAGCGCCACCACGACCGGCACCGCCTCGTGCAGCGCGGTGGCGGCCAGCACGAACCCCACCACCTGCGCGCCCAGGCCCAGCCGCAGCAGCCCGTCCCGGCCCGCGCCCTCGGTGCGGCCCTGCCACCACGAGCCCGCCGACCAGCCGACCGCGCCCGCCGTCAGCGCCAGCCCGGCCAGCGCCGCCGACAGCCCCCGCCGCTGGGTGAGCAGCAGCGGCAGGAACACCTCGGCGCTGGCGAAGGCGCCGAAGACGAACCCGCGCAGCGCGACGACCGCGGGCAGCCCCCGCAGCAGCAGCGCGGTGCCGCGCGGCAGGAGGCGCGGGACGCACACCGCCACGAGCAGCAG
>NZ_BAABIL010000381.1:0-8909 GCF_039542765.1 Kineococcus glutinatus | reverse complement strand
GCTGACGCCGGCGCCGCGGCGCGGCGGGGTGGGCCGGCGGGCGTCAGACGGCGCCGCGGGCGCGGGCCACGAGGCGTTCCAGGCTGGCCAGGTAGGCGTCGAAGGCGCTGCGCCCGGCGTCGGTCAGGCGCACGGAGGTGTGCAGGCGCACGGCCCGCTCCTTGCGGACCTCGACGTACCCGACCTGTTCCAGGGCGGCGAGCTGCTTGGACAGGGCGGAGTCGCTGGTGCCGATGGTCTCGCGCAGGAAGGAGAACTGGACCCACTCGGCGGGGGCGAGCAGGGAGCAGATGTTCAGCCGGGCCGGGGTGTGCAGGAACTCGTCGATCGTCGCGCCGCCCACCGCGCCGGAGGTCGCGGGGCGTGCCGCGTCCTGGGCGGAGCCGGGGGTGGCGCTCACGGGCGCAGGCTCGCAGCCATCCGGGCCTGCACCGGCCGGGCCAGGGAGACGACGACGAGCACGGCGCCGATCGCTCCGATGGTGTTGGGCAGCGGCCACTGCAGCCCGCGCACGACGGCCTGGACGAGGACGTCCGCCGCGGCGGCGGCGACGAAGGTGGCGACGAGGGCGGCCTGCCAGCGGCCGGAGGCGCGGGTGGCCTTCAGGCGCACCCCGCGCTGCCAGGCGGCGCCGACACCCATGAACATCAGGACCACCCACAGCCAGATCATGTCGGCGTCGGTGAGGACGCCGAGCGCCAGCGCGCTGGAGCAGATGCTCCACACGGCGCGCGCGGACCAGGGGGCGGTTCCGGCGTCGATGGCCTGCTGGCGGCGGTGGGCGACCTGCTCCAGGGCCTGCTGTGCTTCACGAGCGTCCACGGGATGCGTCCTCTCCGGTCAGGTGCTTGGTTTCCTGACAGGAAAGTATCGAGGACTTGCCCGCCAGGCAAGTCTTGCGCGTGAGGAAACTGACAGGGCCCGCGAGGCGATGGGTGCACCGACGCGAGAAACCCCGGCAGGGTGCGGCCACGACGCAGCTACCCGTGGCTGGTGGCCGGTGCGCCCGAGGCCTCCGCGCTGACACGGCCGGGCACCACCGTGCCGGCCTCGCTGCACCGGCGCGCCGAGCGCATGCAGCACGTCCCGCGCTGACGGCAGGGACAGGGCGGTGGCGACGTCGACGCCACCGAGACGGCATCGGTGCGTGGAGCTCGGCACCAGCCTCTCCGAGGCCGACGTCGCCGCCGAACGGGTGGGCCGCGGGGTGGTCGCCGTGGTGCCGGTGACCGGCGACACCGCACAGGAGTTCCCCTTCCAGGTGCTGCTCGGGGCCCGGGACACGGGGTTGCACGTCGCCTCCGAGGCGCAGGCCGAACAGGTCCGTGCCGTCTCGGTGGAGCGCCTGGGACCGGCACCCGGACGGTTGCCGTCCGAGGCGCCGGAAGCGCCCGGCAACGCCTTGCGGCTGCACCTGGTGCGGTGAGGACGCAGCGACGGATCGGCGTCCCGGCCCGGCTCGCGCTGCCGCTGCTGACGGCGCCGGCTGCGGCGGGGAACTGCCGAGCGGACCTGTCGCGGTGGAACCTCGGCCGGGTCGGCTTCAAGGGCCGTCTCGTGGATCACGACGTTCGCCACGGCGTCCGCTCATGTCGAATCGCGGATGGTCCGTGCTCGATTCTCCTCGATCACCTGATGCGCAGCGATCACCACCCCTAGGCTTCCAGAAGGGCGCCGAGGAGGTTGCAGCATGGGCGTGGACGACCACAACCACGAGGTCGGAGTGCGCGTCGAGGGCACCGTGCAGCCCGCCGCCGCCGACGCCACCGTCACCGACGGCTTGCCGCTCTTCCCCCTGTGCGCCTGCGGCTGGACCGGGCCCGACGTCGTTCGCGGACCGTACACGTCGGAACTCGACGAGCCCTGTTACGACGTATGGGTGCGCGAACACTGGGAGCGCCTGGTGGGCCCGGACCCCGCCACCGTCCTGGAAGGACGACGCACCGACCACGGCCAGCAGTGGTTTCTCGGCGAGCAGACCGTCCACCCCGGTCAGGCGCTGGACCTGCTGCTGCCCGCTGGGCGCTGGCTGCACGGCCACCTGGTCATCGTCGATGTCCAGGACGAGCGCCCGCGCAAGGCACCGCACCTGGATTTCGCCCTGGGCGGGGTGTGGGAGTCCACCGACTGCACCGACTACAGCATGAACGCGATGGTGGGCATCCCGCCATCGGCCGCCCTGCGGGTGTGCCCGCATCCCGACAGCTCACCCGCCCACCTCGTCATCCACGAGTAGGTGCAGCAAGAGCGCACAGCGGCTGCCGGCGGAGATTCTCCCGCGACAGCCAGTTCACGCTCATGACGCCCTGCGGGTGCGATTGCGACCGGCCACGAACGCACGACTCTGTCGAAGAGTGCAGTCGTCAGTGCACGGGTGCGGCGCGTTCCCACCGTGCCGATGCCGCGCCCAGGTCGATGACGACCCGGCCGATGGGTCGGTGTGAGCTGTCGACCACGTCGCCGGTGGCGCCGTGGCTCAGCCCGCCGCCGGAGTGCCGGTGCAGGTAGGGGGTGACGGTGAACGACACCTCACGGGCATCGGCCGACAGGGGGTAGGGACCGTACGCGCCCCGGGTGCCGAGCCGGCCGGGAGTCGCATCGACGCTGCCGCCGCCCACGCCGCTGGCCGTGTGCAGGTCCCAGTCCAGCGGCGGGTCGATGCGGTACTCGACCTCGGCGACGTCGTGCTGGTACCACTGCGCCGCATCGGGGTCGTCCGCACGTACCGCGGGAACCACCTCCCACTCCAAGGACACCATCTGCCAGTCGCCCTGGACGTGCTCGGGCAGGCGGTTGCCCAGCCGATCAGGCCAGCGACCTCCGTCGCGCAGACCCCGCAGGTGCAGGTGCCGGCCCGGCACGACCTCACCGCAGTCCACGTCGAAGGCCAGCAGCAGGCCGTCCCCGGCCATGCCGCCCTCGGGGGTGCTGTCGTCCGTCACCGTTGCTCCTTCGTGCCACCTCGTACCGTTCGCCCAAGGATCGGGGAAAGGGACCGGATGTACCTCGGGGATGCCCCTGACCCACCCCTGAGCTGCGCGGCCGACATCGGCGAACGACGCCCTGCGGGCGCGATCGTGAAGGCCGGGGCGTCAGCCGCCCAGCGCCGCCAGCCGCCGGGCCAGGTGCTCGCGCTCCACGGCGTTGCCGGTCAGCTCCACCGCGCGCCGGTACGCCGCAGCGGCCTCGCCGGTGCGCCCGAGCCGGACGAGCAGCTCCGCCCGCACCACCCACCACGGCTGGTAGCCCGCCAGGGCACCGGCCACGTCGGACCGGTCGACCTCCGCCAGCGCCGCGGCGGGGCCGTCGGCCTCCGCGAGCGCGACCGCGCGGTTGAGGGCGACCACGGGCGTCGGGGTGAGGGTCAGCAGCAGGTCGTAGAGCCGCACGATCTGCGGCCAGTCCGTCGCAGCGGCCTCGGCGGCGTCGCTGTGCACCGCGTTGATCGCGGCCTGCACCTGGTAGGGGCCGGGCGCGCCGCGGCGCAGGCAGGCCCGCACCAGCGCCCGGCCCTCGGCGGCCAGCGCGGCGTCCCAGCGGCCGCGGTCCTGGTCGGGCAGCAGCACGAGGCCGCCGTCCGGGCCGGTGCGGGCCGGGCGGCGCGACTCCAGCAGCAGGAGCAGCGCCAGCAGGCCCAGCACCTCCGGCTCGTCGGGCATGAGCTCGGCCAGCAGCCGCGCCAGCCGCACCGCCTCGGCGCACAGCTCGACGCGGTGCAGGCCGTCACCGGCGGCGGCGCTGTGCCCGGCGGTGTAGACGAGGTACACGACGGCCAGCGCGGGGCCGAGCCGCCCGGGCAGCTCGGCCTCGGTGGGCACCCGGTACGGGATGCCGGCGTCGCGGATCTTGCGCTTGGCGCGCACGATGCGCTGGGCGAGGGTGGCCTCGGGCAGCAGGAACGCCCGGGCGATCTCGGCGGTGTCGAGGCCGCCGAGCAGCTTCAGGGTGAGCGCCACCTGCGCCTCGGGCGCCAGCGCCGGGTGGCAGCAGGTGAACACCATGCGCAGCCGGTCGTCGTGCACGGCTCCGCCCTCCTCGCGGGGTCCGTCCGGCCCGCCCCGCGCCTCGGCGAGCCGCAGGGCCTCGACGTGGCGGGCGTGGCGGGTGGACTCCCGCCGCCACCGGTCGAGGGCGCGGCGGCGGGCGGTGGTGACGATCCAGCCGCCCGGGTTGGGCGGCAGCTCCTGCCAGCGCTCGCACGCCACGGTGAAGGCGTCCTGCACCGCCTCCTCGGCGAGGTCGATGTCGCCGAGGAGGCGGGTCAGGGTGGCGACGCAGCGGCCGTGCTCGGCGCGGAAGACCCGCCCGACGGCGTCGGCGTCGACCACGGCCGCGCGCTCCTCAGTCCTCGGACTCGTCCTGGAGGGGGCGCACCTCGACCGGGCCCTGGCAGGCGGCGGCACCGCGGGCGGCGATGGCGAGGGCGGCGTCGAGGTCGGGGGCCTTGACGATCCAGAACCCGCCCATCTGCTCCTTGCTCTCGGCGTAGGGCCCGTCGGTGGTGGTGACCTGCCCGCCGGAGGACTGCACGACGGTCGCGGTGCTCGCGGGGTGCAGGCCGGCGGCGAAGACGTAGGCGCCGGAGGCCTCGAGCTCCTTGTTGAAGGCGTCGACGTCGCGGAACATCTGCTCCATCACCTCGGCGGGCGGGGTGGGGTACTCGGCGCCGTCGTGCCAGACGGACAGCAGGTACTGCTTCATCGCGGGCTCCTCACGGTGGCCGGCTCCCTGCCGGCCTCGCCCTGTCTACGGAGGGACCCCGGCGAAATCGACACCCCCCGCGCCCCAAGTACTGTGATCTGGGTCACACCGTCGGTCGCGGGTCGGGCGCCTCGAACGGCACCGCCACGACCGGCTCCCAGGGACCGCCGAGGTAGCGCCACAGCGCCAGGCCCGTCCCGGTGACCGCCGGCGGCAGCGGCGCGGCGGACAGCTCGGCGTGCAGGGCCCGGGCGAGGGCCGGGTCCACCTTGTTCTGCACCGTCACGTGCGGCTTCCACCGCTGGGCGTCCTGCGCGGTCAGCCACGGCCGCCACGCCGCCGCCAGCTCCGCGCGCACCCGCAGCAGCTCCTCCGAGGCCAGCTCGTAGGCCACACCCCGGCCCAGGAAGCGCAGCCCCGGCACGGCCACCGCGAACGGCTCCCGCACCGCGGTCCGCCGCACGTCCTCCAGCACGGCGGGCAGCTGCGCCCCGGGCAGGGCGTGGAACATCGTGACGTGCGCCGCCAGGTGGTTGCGCCCGGGCGGGAAGTGGGCCGCGCGCAGGGCGTCGAAACGCGCCTGGCCGGCGGCGTCGAGCTGCAGGGTCACGACGAGCGGGGCGTCCACCACGACCGCCTCAGCCGGGCGGGAAGAGCATGCCCAGCACGGACAGGACCGCGGTGGCGGCGCCCACCGCGCACGTCGCCAGCCGCACCCCGCGCGCACCCGCCCCGTGCGCCAGGCCCCAGCCGGCCACCGCGACCGCCGCCACCCCGGCGGCCAGGCCGATGGGGAAGAACACCGCCGAGCCGAGCACGGCCAGCACGGCCAGGAAGGCACCCACCGCCGCCCCGGAGACCCGCGGCGCCTCCGGGGCCGGTGCCGTCGCGGGTGGGCGGCCCGACCCGGCCGTCCGCGACGGCGCGGCGGGACGGCGGGCCGGCCGGCGGGCCGGCTTGGCGGGATGACGGGCCATGCCGCCAGCCTGCCACGCCCCGGTCAGCCGATGGCCAGCGCCGTGGGCCGCAGCGACCCGCCGTAGCCGGACAGCCCGTACCGCACGATGCCGAGGTACTTGCGCGCCGGGTCCAGGCCGTCCCACGACAGCGTGTACGCCACCCGGCGGCCGGGGGCCAGCGGCAGCCGGTCCGGGTGGGCCGACAGCGAGCCGGCCGTCGCGCCGGGGTCGACGAGGAAGGCCGTGCCCTCGAAGGCCGCGCCGGACTCCCCCGGCGCGTTGGCGAAGTTCTTGACCAGCACGAGATACCTGCCGGCCGGCGGGTCGACGATGTCGACGAGCTCGTCGGCGGCCGGCGTCTGCGACACCGCGACGAGCTCCTCCACCGGGCCGTCGACGCGGAACACCGCGAGGTCCAGGTCGGCGGCCTGGTTCGCGGCCTCCACCTGCACGCGGGCGAACGACACGTCCTCGCCGATCTCGACCGGGTACTCCGCGGTGGCCCCCTCCCAGAGCTGACCCCGCCGGGTGACGCCGGTCGCGAAACCCTCCACGTCCAGGTCGAGCTCGCCCGTGGTGCCGCCCAGCACGCTCACCCGGGTGCTGCCGCTGGCCCCGGTCCCGCTGAGGCTCGCCGGGCTGGCCAGCGGGATCGGCCGCACGGCCATCGGGCTGCGCACCGTGCCGCCCGCCCCGCGCCAGGTCAGGAACCCCGTCGCGTACCGGCGCATCGGGGCGCCGTCCGCGGTGAAGGTGACCTTGAAGGTCTTCGTCTGCCCCGCGGCGCTGAAGTGCAGGATGCTCGGGCTGACCTCCACGTCGACACCCGGGATCTCCGCGGTGGCGTGGTAGACCCCCGGCTCCACGGCCGTCACCGACCTCGTCACCGTCTGGCGCCCGACCATCCAGCCGATCGCGACGGACGGCTGGTTCAGGTCGCTGGGGTCGATCGGCGCCACGCCCGTGCCCAGCGCGTAGCCGCTGCCCTCCAGGAAGGCCAGCCAGTCCGCGGGCCCGGAGTCGTAGACCAGGCCCGGGTCGAGGGCCCGGGCCGGGTCCACGAAACCGGCACCGGCGGCGAAGACGTCCCGGGTGGGTGCACCGGCGGCGTCCACGACGTCGCGGGCGCTCGTCACCAGGGCCGACTTCACCGCCATCGGCGACCAGTCCGGGTGCAGGCCCAGGTACAGCGCGGCGAGGCCGGCCACGTGCGGGGCGGCCATCGACGTGCCGGAGTACGGGGCGAAGGCGTTGCCGCCGTTGGTCGGCGGCGCGACCGCGGCGATGATGCCGACACCCGGTGCGGCGACGTCCGGCTTGAGCACGTCCGCCCCGGTGTCCAGGTTCGGCCCGCGGGAGGAGAACCCCGCGATCTGCGGCGTGGGGGTGGCCCGGCCGGTGGTGTTGCCCACCTCGAACGCGACCGTGGCGCCCGCCGTCGCGGCGTACGCGGCGACCGCGTCGCCGGCCGGGGTGTCCAGGTGCACCGTGGGGATGCGGTGCGGGTCGGGGTCGACGCTGTTCGGCGCGGGGTTCACGAGCACCGTGCCGACGCCACCGGCGCGGGCCACCTCCGCCGACTTGTCGACGCGGTCGTTGGTCCCGCGCTCGCAGAGCACGACCCCGCCCGCGACCGCGGCGGGGTCCAGGCTTCCCGCCAGGCACAGGGCGGCGTCGGCCGCGGGCACCCCGGCCGCGGGGGCGGACCCCGCCGCCACCAGCGGCGTCCGCGGCAGCGGCGTGCGGTTGATGCTGGCACCGGCGAACCGCCGCCCGTCGCCGAGCACCACGGTGCCCTCGCGCGGGACGGCGGTGGCGGCGGCGACGGTCGTGACCCACGGGGAGGGGTGGTTCGACGTCGACGCCCCGGGCCCCTCGTTGCCGGCGGAGGCCGCCACGAAGACCCCGGCGGAGGCGGCGGACAGGAACGCCAGCTGGATGGGGCTGGCGATCGTGCCGGTGCTGCTGATGGAGAAGTTGATGACGTCGACGCCGTCGGCCACGGCGGCGTCGACGGCGGCGACGGCGTCGGAGACGAAGCAGTTGCCCGTCGCGGGGTCGTCGTCCTCCCAGCACACCTTGTAGACGGCCAGCGAGGCGCCCGGCGCCATGCCCGCCGCCTCGCCGTAGGAGGAGCCGTTGACGGTGGCCTCCACGCCGGCGTTGCCGACGGCGGTGCTCGCCGTGTGCGTGCCGTGCCCGTTGCCGTCGCGCGCGGAGAGCTGCTCGGTGGGGGGGATCTGCGCGGGGTCGACGCTGGCGAGGAAACCGGCGTCGAAGTAGCGGGCACCGACGATCTTGGTGCTGCAGTCCTCGGGCGTCCACCCCTGCCCGGTCTGGCAGGTGCCCGTGAACGTGTCGCCGTCGGCCTTGGGCTGCACGATGCGCCCGTCGGCGCCGCGGTGGGCGCGGAACGGCTGCCCCGGCGTGGGGGCGGCGGCCAGCGGCTCGCCCGCCAGGGAGGGGCTCTCCGGCCACGCGCCCGAGTCGATGACGCCCACGACCACGCCTTCACCGGCCCGCTCGGCCCCACCGAGACCGGCCCACACGCCCCCCTCGCCGGTCAGCCCCAGGTAGCCGGGGGTGTCGGTGGTGTCGAGGGAGTACGCCGTGTCCTCCACGACGGACAGGACACCCGGGGCGACCGCGAGCCGCTCGGCCTGCGCCGCGCTGAGGTCGGCCGTGAAACCGTTGAAGGCCACGGTGTAGCGCTGCCGGGGCGTGGCCCCCACCGCGGCGGCGACCCGGTCCTGCGCGCGTTCCAGCACCTCGCGGTACCGGCCGGCCTCGGCGCTGCGCAGGTCCACGCGGCCCGGGGCCGACTTCAGCGTCGGCAGGCCCGGTGCGCTGCGGCGCGCGCTGGCGAGCGGGTCGGCGGCCAGGGCCACGACGTAGCGGCCGGCGGTGTAGCCGGCCGGCGGCACCTGCTCCTCGGCGAGCTGCTCGGCGAGCTGCTCGGCCCGCTGCTGGGCGAGCTGCCCGGCCTGCTCCCCGGCGAGCTGCTCCACCGGCTGCGCCGGCTGTGGTGCCGCGGCCGCGCCGGGGGCACCCGCCGCGACGAGGACGGCGCCGGCCGCCCACGCCAGGGCGACCACCCCCCTGCGCCGGTGGGCGCGGTGCGGACCGGGGAGCTCCTCCGCGGGGTGGGGCTGGTCGGTCACGGTCGCGCCTCCTCGACGAACGACAGAGCGGCACCGCACACATACGCAGAGTTGCGGGGCGGCGTGCGCAGCCAATCCTGTGCGGAGG
>NZ_BAABIL010000380.1:0-733 GCF_039542765.1 Kineococcus glutinatus | reverse complement strand
GGCGGCGCCTGCTCCACGACCGCCACCGGCTCGGGGGCTGCGGGCGCGGCGACGCGCCCGGGCTCCGGGACCACCTCGGTGGTGGGCTCACCGGCGGGGGCGGTGCCGCGCCGCGGCGCGCGGGTCCCGGTGGCGGCGGCGGTGGTGGGCACGGGCAACCCGGCCTGGTGGGCGCGGATGGCGCTGAGCAGGTCGACCTTGCGCATCCGGCCGGTGCCGCTGATGCCCAGCTCGGAGGCCAGCGCCTGCAGCTGCGGCAGCCGGAGCGCGGAGAGGCTGCCGGAGCGGGGGGCGGGCTCGGCCCCCGGGGCGGTCTGCGCCCCTGGGGTGGCAGCGATGTCGGTGCTGTTGGTCACGAAGGTCCTTCCCCCTCGTCAGCGACGGGCCACCAGATCGGCGCGGTCGCGATGTCTGCCCGAGCGACGGGCAGCTGTGGACGAACACCACGGGTGCGGGAAGTGCACAGAACCGTGGATCCGTACCGAGTGTGCGAGCATCCGTCAGGGAAGCCGCTGAGCTTCCGGGACCCGACGTCGATGAGCAGGGTCCCGGTGGCCGAGCGTCCACCGACGGGACGATCGCTGCGGTACGTCGCCAATGTAACACCCGACGAGGCGCGGATCGTCCCGCCTACCCCCACCGGACGCCGCGCGTGTCGACCCCCGGCTCGAGCACCCGCCAGCCGCGGGCCGCGGCGGCCACCTGCGCCGGCTGACCCGGCAGCGCGAGCACG
>NZ_BAABIL010000379.1:0-2166 GCF_039542765.1 Kineococcus glutinatus | reverse complement strand
GCCGGGGAGAACCTGCCCGTGCAGGTGCTCGTCGACGGGCGCGCGGGCGCCGAGGCGTGGGGGGTGGTGCGCTTCACCGGACCCGTGGCGCGGCGGGCCCCGGTCGACGTGCAGGCCCCGGCGTGGATCACCAGCGTCGCCGAGGGCGCCGTCGTCGACGCCGGGCAGCTCACCGTCGAGGGGATCGGCACCGCCTTCGAGGGCACGCTGGTGTACGTCCTCACCGACGCGGAGCACCGCGAGATCACCCGCGGCTCCGTCCAGGCCGGCGCCAACGGCACCTTCGGCCCGTTCTCCGCGACCCTGGAGGTCACCCCGGGCTCGTACGTCGTCTCGGTCTACCCGCCCGACGAGTCCGGCGGCGAGGGACCCGAGCCGCTGGCCGACACGAAGGCGTTCACCGTCCGCTGAGCGCGCCGGGCCGGGCACCGCCGCTGCCGCGGTGCCCGGTCCGGCGGGTCAGCGCCCCGTGATGCGGTCGCGCAGCTTGGAGAAGACGCCCTGGTGGGCCGGGGACAGCCGGCCGGCCGGCCGTGCCTCCCCGCGCAGCTCCGCGAGGCGGCGCAGCAGCTCCTCCTGCTCGGCGTCCAGGTTGCGCGGCGTCGTGACGTCGAGGTGGACGTGCAGGTCGCCGCGGCCGGTGCCGCGCAGGTGCTCGGTGCCGCGCCCGCGCAGCTGCACCTCGTCCCCCGCCTGCGCGCCGGGCCGCACGTCGATCTCCACCTCGTCGCCCTCCAGCGTCTCCAGCGGGATCACCGTGCCCAGGGCCGCGGCCGTCATCGGCACCTCCAGGGTGCAGTGCAGGTCGTCGCCGCGGCGGGAGAAGATCGGGTGCGGCCGCTCCACGATCTCCACGTAGAGGTCGCCGGCGGGACCGCCCGCGGTGCCGACCTCGCCCTGACCGGCCAGCTGCACGCGGGTGCCGGTGCTGACACCGGCCGGAACCCGGATCGTCAGCGGCCGGCGTGAGCGCACCCGGCCCTCCCCGGAGCACTCCAGGCACGGCGCGGGCAGCACCGTGCCGAAGCCCCGGCACGTCGGGCACGGCTGGGTGGTCATGACCTGCCCCAGCAGCGAGCGCACCACGCGCTGCACCTGCCCGCGCCCGCCGCAGATGTCGCACGCCTCCGGGGAGGTGCCCGGCTGGCAGCAGGACCCCTGGCACGTCGGGCAGACCACCGCGGTGTCCACGGTGATCTCCTTGGTGCCGCCGAAGGCCGCGTCGGCGAGGTCGACCTCGATGCGGATCAGGGCGTCCTGGCCGCGCTGGGTGCGGCTGGCCGGCCCGCGCGAGGTGGTGGCGCCCCCGCCGAAGAAGGCGTCCATGATGTCGCTGAAGCCGAACCCGGGACCGAAGCCCGCCCCGCCGGGCTGGGTGCCCCCGCGGTCGTAGAGCTCGCGCTTGTCCGGGTTGGACAGCGTCTCGTAGGCCTGGGAGACCTCCTTGAACCGCTCCCCGGCCGCCGGGTCGTCGGTGACGTCCGGGTGCAGCTTCCGCGCGAGCTTGCGGTACGCCCGCTTGATCTCCTCGGTCGAGGCGTCGCGCGAGACGCCGAGCACCTCGTAGTAGTCGCTCACGGGTGGCACCGTCTCCTCGGGGGTTCCGCTGTCGGGTCGGCAGCCCGGCGGGCGCGTGCCGCCGGGCGGGTCGGTGGTGCGGGTCGGGCGGGGGTCACTGCGCGAGGATCCGGGACACGTAGCGGGCCACCGAGCGCACCGCCGCCATCGTCGTGGGGTAGTCCATCCGGGTCGGGCCGAGCACGCCCAGGCGGGCCAGCACCTGGCCCTCGCCGTAGGCGCTGGTCACCACCGACGCCTCGGTGAGGCCCACGTCGACGTTCTCCGCGCCGATCCGCACGCTGAGCCCGCCCGGCTGGGAGTGCTCGTCGGCGGCCATCTCCTGCACGAGGCGCAGGATGACCACGTGCTCCTCCAGCGCGTCGAGCACCGCGCCGAGGGAGGCGGGGAAGTCCGTGCCGCTGCGCACCAGGTTGGCGGTGCCGGCGATGACGACGCGCTCCTCCAGCGCCGCGGTGAGCCCGTCGCCCAGGGCGGCCAGCACCTCGTCGGCGGCGGCGCGCTGCGGCTCGGCGACGGCGACGGCAACCGGCGGCAGCAGGTCGCGCTCCTCGGCCACCCGGCGCCCGGCCAGCTCCTCGTTGAGCC
>NZ_BAABIL010000378.1:0-2949 GCF_039542765.1 Kineococcus glutinatus | reverse complement strand
CTCGTCGCCGACGGCGCCGGGCTGCACGCGGCGCTGCTGGCCGCGGACCCGCAGTTCGAGGCCGCCCCGCAGGACGCGCGGATCGAGGTGGTCGCCGCCGTCCCGCAGGTGGTGCCGGGCGTCGCCGGCCGCGCGGTGCCGCCCACCGACCTGGCCGCCGCGGTCACGACGGCGCTCACCGGGCCGGCGCCCGACCGGCGCGCGGAGGTGGAGCTCACCGAGTCCGCCCCGCAGCTGACGACCGAGGCGCTGCAGGGCCTGGGGATCGTCGAGCAGATGTCGACGTTCTCCACGAACCTCACCGCGAACGCCGACCGCACGGAGAACATCCGCCTGGCGGCGTCCTTCGTGGACGGCACCCTGCTGCGGCCCGGTGAGGAGTTCTCCCTCAACGACACCGTCGGCGAGCGCACCCCCGAGCGCGGTTTCAACCGGGCGCCCGTCATCTCCAACGGGCGCCTGGTCGACGACTACGGCGGCGGGGTGTCGCAGCTGTCGACGACGCTGTTCAACGCGGTGTTCTTCGCCGGCCTCGACGAGATCGAGCACAAGCCGCACTCGTTCTACATCTCCCGCTACCCCGAGGGCCGGGAGGCCACGATCGACTGGCGCAGCATCGACAACCGGTTCCGCAACGACTCCGGGCACGGGGTCTACGTCCAGGCCGGCATCGTCGACGGCAAGGTCGTGGTGTCGCTGTACGGGACGAGGTTCATGGACGTCAGGGCGGAGAAGTCCGCGCGGCGCAACGTGAAGCCGGCCCGGACCATCTACGACACCTCGAAGGGCTGCTCGCCCAGCTCGGCGACGGTCAGCGGCTTCACCGTCGACGTCACCCGCGTCATGACGCCCGTGGGCGGCGGCGCGGAGCAGCGCGAGACGTGGACGACGGTCTACAACCCGGAGAACCGGATCGTCTGCGGCCCCGACCCGGCGACGGTCCGCGCCGCCACACCCACCCCGAGCGCCGCCCCGGCTCCGAGCGCGGCGCCCGCCCCGGCCGGCTGAGGCGCCCGCTCAGCCGGCCCGCAGGTACTGGTCCGCCCAGGCGCTGACGATGCGGGCGGCCCGGCGGGCCTGGCCGGGGGCGGTGAGCAGGTGGTCGGAGCCCTCCAGCGACACGAAGCTGCGCGGGTGCGGGGCGGCCCGGAAGATCGCGCTGGCGTTGTCGATGTTCACGGTGCTGTCGGTCGGTGAGTGCATCACCAGCAGCGGCACCTCCAGGCGGCGGACCCGGTGGCGCAGGTCGGCCTGGCGGACGTCCTCGACGAAGGCCCGCTTCAGGGTCAGCGCCCGCCCGCCCACCATCCACTCCGCGTGGCCCTCGGCCATCACGCGCTCCACCAGCGCGTCGTAGTGGTGCTCGACGTGGCTGACCTCCGAGGGCGCCGCGATGCTGACCACCGCCTTCAGGCCGGGGACGTCACCGGCCGCGGCGATGACGGCCGCGCCGCCGAAGGAGTGCCCCACCAGCAGGTCGGGTGCGGTGCCGCGCTCGCGGAGGAACTCCGCGGCCAGGACGGTGTCGGACACCTTGTGCGTGAAGGACCCGTCACCCCAGTCGCCCTCGGAGTCGCCCAGGCCGAGGTTGTCGAAGCGCAGCATGCCGATGCCCTCGGCGGCCAGCCCCTTGCAGATCCGCGCCGCGGCCGGGGAGTCCTTGCCCAGGGTGAAACCGTGGGCGAACACCCCCCAGCCCCGCACGTCCCCCTCGGGCAGGTCCAGCAACCCCGCCAGCCGGTGCCCCGTGCTGCTGCGGAACGTCACGCGCTCTGCCATCGGTCCCCGTCCCGTCGCGTCGTGGGATAGCCGGTGAACCCTCTCACGGCGCGGCGCGCCGGTCCCCGCGGCGCGTGCCCGGTGCTCAGAGGTCGCCCAGGTCCACCGCGTCCGCCATCGCCGCGTACCCGGCGTCGTCGGGGTGCACGTGGTCGCCGGTGTCGTAGCGGGGCAGCAGCCGGGTGGGGTGCGCGGGGTCGCGCAGGGCGGCGTCGAAGTCCACGACCGCGTCGAACACCCCGGAGGTGCGGATCCAGGCGTTGACCGCCTGCCGGTCCGCCTCCCCGTCGGCCGTGTACTTCGGCGCCCCCTCGAACGGCAGCAGGGTGCCGCCCACGACGCGGACGCCGGCGTCGTGGGCGCGCTGCACGAGCTGGCGGTACACGCCGATCAGGGCGTTCGCGTCGACCGCGCCGTAGCTGCCGTGGATGTCGTTGATGCCCTCCAGCAGCACGACGGTGCGCACCCCGGTCTGCCCCAGCACGTCGCGCTCGAAGCGGGCGAGGACGGACTCCCCGCCGAGGCCGGCGTCGTCGAGCAGCCGGTTGGCGCTGAGGCCGGCGTTGAGCACCCCGAACCGCCGCTGCTCCGGCAGCCGCAGCACCCGCCGGGCGACGACGTCGGGGTAGCGCTGGTCGGCGTCCACGACGGACTTCACCCCGTCGGTGATGGAGTCGCCGAGGAACACCACCGAGCCGGGGGCGCGGCCGCTGACGTCGATGCCGTCGAGGAAGTAGCGGGTGGTGGCGAGCGGGGTCGAGACCGGCGCGAACGCGGCGCCGCGGTCGCCGGTGGCGTCGCCGGGGGCGCTCCACGTCGTGCTCACCGCCTCGTAGTGCACGCTGGGCCGCGGCGTCGGGCCGGGCAGGTGGATGCTGACGACGAGGTCGGCGCCGGCGGGCGCGGCGAGGCGGACGGGGTCGGAGACCCACTCCGCGCCGGCGGGCACGCTCGTCGCGCGGGCGCCGGCGAACGTCACGTCGACGGGGGTGCCGCCGAGGGCGGGGGTGCCCCGCAGGCCGGCGGCGCGCACGGCCACGGTGACGCGGCCCACGGCGAGCGCGGCGTCGCCGTAGACGTTGGTCAGCCGCACCCGCAGGCGGTCCCCGCCGGTGGACAGGCGCACGACCTGCCGCAGCGTGGTGTCGGTGAAGCGCTGCACGGCGGGGC
>NZ_BAABIL010000377.1:0-2012 GCF_039542765.1 Kineococcus glutinatus | reverse complement strand
CCCCGCCGCCGGCCCCCGCGGCCCCGATCGCCGTCCCCGTCGTCGAGGCCGCCCGCGCCGCGCGCGCCGCCCGCCCGCCCGTGCAGCGCACCCACGTCGTCGCCCCCGGCGACACGCTGTACCGGATCGCCGTGACCAACGGCGTCGGTGGCGGCTGGCGCGCGCTGCACGCCGCCAACGCCGCGACCATCGGCCCCGACCCGGCCGCCATCCGCGTCGGCCAGGTGCTCGTCCTCCCCTGATCCCCGCACGCGCAGGCCGCACGTCCCGCCGACTCGGGGTCGGGGCGTGCGGCCGCCGCGCCGGGAGCGGACCTCAGGGCGCCCCGCCCGCCCGGGGCAGCTGGCCGAACACGTGGCGGCGGACCCAGGCGTGCATCACCACCGCGGCCGCCGCCCCCACGTTGATCGAGCGCGTCGAGCCGAACTGCGCGATGGCCAGCACGGCACCGCAGGCCTCCAGCGCCGCCGGCGACAGGCCCGGGCCCTCCTGCCCGAAGAGCAGCACCACCTCCCGCGGCAGGTCGTACGTCTCCAGCGGCACCGACCCCGGCACGTTGTCCACCCCCACCAGCGGCAGCCCCCGCGCCGCGGCCCACGAGGCCAGGGCGGCGACGTCCGCGTGGTGGGACACGTGCAGGTAGCGGTCGGTGACCATCGCCCCGCGGCGGTTCCAGCGCCGCTGCCCCACCACGTGCACCCCCGCGGCGTTCACCGCGTTGGCGGTGCGCACCACCGAGCCGATGTTCGCGTCGTGCTGCCAGTTCTCCACCGCGACGTGCAGCGGGTGCCGCTCGGCGTCCAGCGCCGCGACGATGGCCGCGTTCGACCAGTAGCGGAACCGGTCCTCCACGTTGCGCCGGTCACCGGCCGCCAGCAGCTCCGGGTCCAGCCGCGCGTCGTCCGGCCAGGCGGGCGGGCCCCCGGGCCAGGGCCCGACCCCGACGACCCGCTCCCCCGCCCCGGCGGGGTCCCCACCCGCCCCGCCGGGGTCCTGCCCACCCGCTCCGCCGGGGTCCTGCCCACCCGCTCCGCCGGGGTCCTGCGCGGACGTCACGCCGGCCGCGACCAGGCCGCGCGCAGGCCCAGGGTCCGGCCCGTCTGCAGCAGCGAGTTCTCGTACAGCCGCCGCGCCACCGCCACCAGCAGCAGCGCCGTCACCGCGATCAGCGCCAGCGCCGCGAACGGCTCCCACGCCGCCGCGTCCCCCGCGAGCACCCGCCGGGGCATCACGATCGGCGAGGACAGCGGCAGGTACGACAGCACGGTCTGCACCGTGCCCGCCTCCCGCACGAACACCGCCGCGAAGAACGGGACCATCACGAGGAACTGCACCGGCGTCGCCGTGGACTGCAGGTCCTCCAGGCGGCTGGCCATCGCACCCGCCGCCGCCCACAGGCACGACAGCATCGCGAAGCCGAACACGAAGAACACCAGGAACCACACCGCCGCCGACGGCAGGCTCGGCAGGTCGTCCAGCACGTCCCCGCCGAGCGCCGCCCCCAGCAGGCCGACGGCCACCAGCAGCACCATCTGCCCCAGGGCCAGCAGCCCGTTGCCCACGATCTTGCCGACCAGCAGCTGCCGGACGGGCACCGCCGTCACGAGCAGCTCGATGACGCGCGTCTGCTTCTCCTGCACGACGCTCTGCGCGATCGAGTAGCCGAAGATCACCACCACCTGGAAGAAGAGGATCGCGAAGGCGAACCCCAGCAGCAGCACCGTCGTGGGGTCCACGGCGTCGGCGTCCAGCAGCCGGGTCGCCGGCGCCGGCGTGGCCAGCAGGGCCGCCGCCTCCGCCCGCGGCACCCCGGCGGCCTCGAACCCGGCGAGCACCTGCTCCCCCTGCACCCGCCGGGCCACCGCCGCGGTCAGGTCCTCGGCCACGGTCGTGTCACCCACCAGCTCCACCGCCGCCCCACCACCGGCCGCGGGCAGCAGCGCGGCGTCCACCGAGCCGTCCCGCACCGCCGCCTCCGCCGCGGCGGCGTCGGCCTCCTCGCGCACCCGCAG
>NZ_BAABIL010000376.1:0-7444 GCF_039542765.1 Kineococcus glutinatus | reverse complement strand
CCGGCGGTCGCGTCCTCGCCGGCACCGGTCGGGGCTCCGGCCCGGCGCCGGCGCTGCCCGCCGCGGCGGTGCCCGCGCCGCCGCTGCCGGAGGGCGCCGACCCGCCCGTCGACGGGCTGACCCCCTACGCCACACCGGTGGGCGACTTCTACCGCATCGACACCGCTTTCTGGAACGTGCCGGACGTCTCGGCCCAGCAGTGGCGGCTGCGCATCTCCGGCCTGGTCGGGCGCGAGGTCGAGGTCTCCTACGCCGACGTGCTGGCGATGCCGCTCGTGGAGCGGTGGATCACGCTGACGTGCGTGTCCAACGAGGTCGGCGGCCCCTACGCCGGCACCGCGCGCTGGCTCGGCGTGCCGCTGGCGGACCTGCTGCGCCGCGCGGCCCCCACCGCGGCGGCCGACATGCTGCTGGCCCGCAGCGTGGACGGCTTCACCACCTCCACGCCGCTGGCCGACGTCCTCGACGGCCGCGACGCGCTGCTGGCGGTCGGGATGGACGGCGCGGCGCTGCCCCGCGAGCACGGCTTCCCCGCCCGCATGGTGGTGCCCGGCCTCTACGGCTACGTCTCCGCCTGCAAGTGGGTCACGGAGATCGAGGTCACCCGTTTCGACCGCGCGGCCGCGTACTGGACCGAGCGCGGCTGGGCGGAGCGGGCGCCGGTGCGCACGGCCTCGCGCATCGACGTCCCGCGCTCGGAGGCCACCGTGCGCGCCGGGACCGCGGTGGCCGTCGCGGGCGTGGCCTGGGCCCAGCGCCGCGGGATCCGGCGCGTGGAGGTCCGCCTGGACGACGGGCCCTGGCAGGAGGCGCAGGTGCTGCCCGCGGTCTCCGCCGACACGTGGGTGCAGTGGCTGTGGCGGTGGCCGCGGGCCGCTGCGGGTGAGCACGTCCTGCAGGTCAGGGCCACCGACGGCACGGGGGCCGTGCAGGACGCCGAGCAGCGCCCGCCCGAGCCCGACGGCGCCACCGGGTACCACGCGATCACGGTCACCGCCGCCTGACCTGCGCGGTGGAAAACCCCTGGGGTGCAGCTGCTCCGGCGGCTACGGTCGCACCGTGACCCCTTCCTCCCGCCGCCGGGGACCCAGGCCGTGAGCGGCGTGCCCGGCGGTTTCGCGTTCACCGCGCGCGGCGGCGAGGTGCGCATCAGCCACCACGGGCGCCCGGCGGGGGTGCTGCGCGGGCGGGCGGCCGCGGTGTTCCTGCGCGACGTCGAGGTGCAGGACCCCCAGCTGCTCATGGCCCGCGTCACCGGCAACTACCGGCACGGCAACGAGCGGACGGCCGCGATGCACCCGCGCAACCGCGGCGGCCGTCGCTGAGGTGACCGCCGTCGAGTCACCGCGACCGCCGTGGTGCGGGAGAAGGGACTCGAACCCTCACGCCCGGAGGCACAGGAACCTAAATCCTGCGTGGCTGCCAGTTACACCACTCCCGCCCGGACCACAGCGTAGCCACGGCCCCCCGCCCCCGCCGGGAGCCGGCTCGCGGCGGGGCGCGCTCAGCCGACGCCGAGCTCCCGGCGCAGCCGCGCCACGTGCCCGGTGGCCTTGACGTTGTACTGCGCCAGCGCCACGCGGCCCTCGGGGTCGACGACGACCGTGGAGCGGATCACGCCGGTCGTCGTGCGGCCGTAGAGCGTCTTCTCCCCCCACGCCCCGTACGCCTCGAGCACCCGGTGCTCGGGGTCGGACAGCAGCGGGTACGTCAGCGACTGCTCCGCCGCGAACGCCGCCAGCTTCGCCACCGGGTCGGGCGAGATGCCGACGACCGCGTACCCGGCCGCCTGCAGGCCGCCGAGGTCGTCGCGGAAGTCGCACGCCTGCGCCGTGCAGCCCGGGGTGCCGGCCGCCGGGTAGAAGTAGACGACGGCGCTGCGCCCGCGCAGCGACGACAGCTCCAGGGTGGAGCCGTCGGCGGCGGGGAGCGCGAAGTCGGGGGCCGGGTCCCCCGGCTGCAGGCGTGCGGTCATGGCCCGCACGGTAGCGCCGCCGGGTGGGAGCCGGGCGCCCCGGTGCGACGGCCCGGCCGCGCGGGGACCGCTCCCGAGCCCGCGCCCGCCCGCTCCGGTACGGTCTGGCCACCGCCCGCCCACCCGCGGCGGCGGTCAGCAGTCCCGGCACCCCGCCCGGGCCGGTCCACGAGGAGGCACCGTGACGGTGAGCGCGAACGGCGACGTGACGATCCTGCGGGCACCGCTGCCCAGCGACCCGCGCGCCCTGGAGCGCGAGATCGAGCTGCGCCGGGCACGCCTGGCCGCCACCATCGACGAGCTCGCGGGCCGGGTGCAGCCCTCCGCCCTCAAGGAGCGCGCCATCGGCTCCGCCCGCCGCTCCGCGGTCTCCTTCGCCACCGACTCCGACGGCGCCCTGCGCGTCGAGCGCGTCGGGGCCGTCGCCGCGGCCGTCGTCGGCGCCGTCGTCCTCGCGGTGTGGCGCCGCCGCCGGCGCTGAGCCCCCGGCGCGCCCGCGCCCGCCGCCGCGGCGGGGGAGCGCTGTACCGTCGTCGGTCGTGAGCACCACAGGCCCCGCGTCCCGGCTCCCCGTCCGGATGCTGCACGACCGCGTCCTCGTCTCCCAGGAGGAGGCGGGGGAGCGCACCTCCGGCGCCGGCATCCTCATCCCCGCCACGGCGGCCGTCGGCAAGCGGCTGGCGTGGGCGGAGGTCGTGGCCGTGGGCCAGCACGTGCGCACCGTGCAGCTCGGTGACCGCGTGCTCTTCGACCCCGAGGCCCGCGCGGAGGTCGAGCTGAACGGCAAGGGGTACGTGCTGCTGCGCGAGCGGGACCTGCACGCCGTCGCGGCGCCGCGGGTGGAGGACGGGCAGACGGGCCTGTACCTCTGAGGCCTCCGGTGCCCCGCCGGTCGACCCCGCCGGCGCCTCCCGCTCCCGAGGGCGTCGGGCGGGGCGCGGCGGGGACGCCCAACCGCTACAGCCCGCTCGCCGCGCCCGGCCCCACGCCGTGGGAGATGGTCCGCGCCGTGCCGGCCATCCGGCGCAGCGCGGTGGACTTCCTCACCGGTGTCGCCGCCCGCCACGGCGACCTCGCGGCCTTCCCGCTGCCGCGCACCCCCGTGCTGCTCCTCAACGACCCCGAGGGTGCCCGCCACGTCCTGGTCGACAACCACCGCGGCTACGGCCGGGCGACCCTGCAGTACCGGGCGCTGTCCGCGGTCACCGGCCAGGGGCTGCTCACCAGCGACGGGGAGGCCTGGCGCACCAGCCGCCGCGCGGTCCAGCCGGCCTTCCACCACACCGGCCTGCACCGCGTGGCCGCGCACGCCGCCGCGGCCGCCGAGCGGGTGCGCGGCGAGTGGGCCGCCCTGCCGGCCGGCGCCGTCCACGACGTCGCCCCCGGCCTCTTCCGCGCCGCCCTGGAGGTCGTCGGCCCCACCCTGGCCGACGAGGACCTCAGCGACGTCGGCCAGCGCCTCGTCGACGCCGTCGGCACCGCGCTGGAGGCCGCCGCCGCGCAGGCCGCCGGCCCGGTGCCCGCCGCCTGGCCCACCCCGGCGCGACGCCGGTTGCGGCGCGCCGTCGCCGTCATCGACGAGGCCTGCGAGCAGGTGGTGCGCGCCCGCCGCGCCCGGGGCCTGCGACCGGGGGACGACGACGTGCTCGCGCTGCTGCTGGCCGCGGGGACGCCGCCGCGGCAGGTGCGCGACGAGCTGGTGACGTTCGTCGTGGCCGGCCACGAGACGGTGGCCTCCTGCCTGACGTGGACGCTGCACCTGCTCGCCCGCCACCCGGCCGCCCAGCGCGTGCTGCACGCCGAGCTCGACGCCGTGCTCGGCCCGCCGGGGAGCTCGCGGGTCCCCGGGTTCGACGACCTGCCGGCGCTGCGCCACACCCGCGCCGTCGTGGAGGAGTCGCTGCGGCTGTACCCGCCGGCGTGGGTGGTGACGCGCACCGCGCTGGCCGACGACGTCGTGGCGGGTCTGCCGGTGCCCGCCGGCACGCTCGTCATCGTGTGCACCTGGGCGCTGCACCGGCACCCGGGCGCGTGGGAGGCGCCGGAGGAGTTCCGCCCCGAGCGCTTCCCCGCCGCCGCCCGCAACCCCGCCTACCTGCCGTTCGGGGCCGGGCCGAGGTTGTGCGTGGGGCGCGACCTCGCGCTGCTGGAGGCGGTCGTCGCGCTGGCGGCGCTGCTGCGCGAGCACCGGCTGGAGCCGGCACCCGGACCGGCCCCCCGGGTGGAGTCGCTCGTCACGCTGCGGCCGGCCGGCGGGATGCCGCTGCGCATCGCCCGTCGCGACGTGGGCTGAGGCGGTGGTCCCGGCGGCGCGGTCGCGACCTGGAAACGCACCGAGGGCCCGGTGACCACTGGTCACCGGGCCCTCGGTCCCGTGAGTGCGCCGTCAGGGACTCGAACCCCGAACCCGCTGATTAAGAGTCAGCTGCTCTGCCAATTGAGCTAACGGCGCAACGGGTCGAAACCTTAGCAGAGCGGTCAGGGGTGGACGAAATCGGCTCAGCCCTGCCGCCACCACTCCTGCTCGGGCAGGCCCTCTGCCTCCAGCAGCTCCTGCGAGGGAGGGCCGGAGGGTGCGGCCAGGTCCATGATCAGGGACAGCGGGATGTGCCCGTGGAGCATCTCCACGGCCGGCTCGGCGGCTCGGCGGAGGCGGTGCTGCTCGTCGACTGCCATGGCGTCCTCCCGGAAGTGCGGCCCTGGGTTGGGGTTCGTCCGGGACTAGTTCGTCGGGACTAGTCCCCGTCTTGACCGCCGGGACGCGGGACGACCCGTTCGGCGCAGCGCCGGGCCGCGGCGTCGGCGCACGCCGGCGGGGCGCAATCGGGTGGACGGTGCCGCGGGCACGGCCCGACACTCGCAGGATGCAGCGGGGCGCGGCCTGGGGGTGGTCCATCCGCGCCCACACGCCCCAAGAACTGCTCATCGGCCTGTACCTGCGCGACGCCGCCGGCCTGGAACCCGCCGAGCCGCACGTCCCGCGCGTCGAGCCGCCGCTGCCCGTGCGCGTGCGGTTGCCGGGGCGGGAGGCGGCCGCCGCGCAGTGGTCCCGCTGGTGGCGCTCCGCGGTCCTCGGTGGGCCCGAGGTGCTGGCGGGCGTCCTGCCGCCGGCCTTCCCGGGGTTGCGTGGCGTGCCCGAGCTGCACGGCGTCGCGGAGCTCCTCGTGGACGAGGCGGTGGAGTGGAGCGTCCTGCAGCGGGAGCGGGAGGCGGCCCTGGTGCGCCGGCTGCCGACCCCGCTGTTCGAGGCCAACGTCGTCCAGGACGTGCAGGTGCGCGTCGGGCGCCGGCTGCCGCCCGTCGACGTGCACATCGCGCACCTGCCGGTGCGGGACCCGACGTGGTGGGGCGTGGCCGGTGGGCGGTTCCTCGTCCCGCTCGCCCTGCGGGCGGACCGGGACGCGTACCTGGCATGGCTGCGGGAGCGCCTGGAGGAGATCGCGGTGACCGGTGCGCTGCCGGCGCCATAGAGGCACCAGCACGCCGACCCGGGAACACCGGGTACTGGGGTGAGTGACGGGACTTGAACCCGCGACATCCTGGACCACAACCAGGTGCTCTACCAGCTGAGCTACACCCACCACGCGCGGCGCCGGAGCGCACGCGACGAGGGAAGCATAGCCGCACCGGGGCGGTGCTCGTCGCACCGGGGTGCGGGCGCGTCGCCCGCGCGGGGGACGGCCCACCGCCTGCGCGGCGACCTACTGCGGGTCGGCGGCCTCGGTGCGCAGCTCCAGCCGGGCGCCGGCCGCGCGGACCACGTCGGAGTCCGGGCCCGGCTGGGGCACGAACAGCACCTCCCGGTAGTAGCGCAGCTCCTGGATGCTCTCGCGGATGTCGGCCAGCGCCCGGTGCCCGCCGTGCTTCTTCGGGGTGTGGAAGTAGACGCGCGGGAACCAGCGGCGCGCCAGCTCCTTCAGGGAGGACACGTCGATGATCCGGTAGTGCAGGTGGTCGACGAGCTCCGGCATGTCCCGCGCCAGGAAGGCGCGGTCGGTGTGCACGGAGCTGCCGGCCAGCGGCGCGCGGCGGGGATCGGGCACCCACGTGCGCACGTAGTCCAGGACGGCCTCCTGCGCCTCGGCCAGCGTCCGGCCCGCGGGCAGCTCCGCCAGCAGCCCCGAGGCGGTGTGCATCTGCACCACGACCGGCTCCATGCCCTCCAGCGACTCGGCGGGCGGGGCGATGACGACCTCGACCCCGGGGCCGAGGACGTTGAGGTCGGCGTCGGTCACGAGGGCCGCGACCTCCACGAGGGCGTCGCGCTCGAGGCTCAGACCGGTCATCTCGCAGTCGATCCAGACGATCCGGTCCTGCACCCGGTCCTGCGCCCGCTCCCCGCTGCTGCTGCTCACCGCGCCAGCCTAGGCCAGCGCCCCGCCCGGCCCCGGGCCGCGCCGCGGGATCGCGCCGTGCCCGCCGGTGCCGACGCGGCTAACCTCGGCGTCCATGTCGGACGACGCGCCGCTCGGTGCGCTCCCGCGGGGTACCCGGCCGGGCGCCGCCGAGCGCCGGCGGCTGCCCCTCACCGTCCTGACCGTCGTCATCCTCGTCGGCTGCGGGCTGCTCAGCTTCACGGCCGTCACCCTGGAGATCGGCGCGGACGGCCTCCTGTGGGGGTTGCTGCTCGCCGCCGTCCCGGTGGGCCCGGTGCTGGCCAGCGTCATGTGGCTGGACCGGCACGAGGCCGAGCCGCCGCACCTGCTGGCCTTCGCCTTCGGCTGGGGGGCGTGCGTGGCGACCCTGGGCGCGCTCGTCATCAACACGGTGGGCGGGATGCTGCTGGAGCGCGGCGGGGTGTTCACCGGCGGCATCGCCGACACCTCCGTCGTCCTCGCGCCGGTCGTGGAGGAGGCCCTGAAGGGGGCCGCGGTCCTGCTCGTCGTCCTCGTGCAGCGCCGGCAGTTCGACGGCGTGGTCGACGGCATCGTCTACGCCGCCTTCGCGGGCGTCGGCTTCGCGTTCCTGGAGAACGTCCTCTACCTGGGGCGCGCGCTGGCCACCGACGACGCCGCCTCGCTGGCCGTCGTGTTCGTGCTGCGCTGCATCGCCTCCCCGTTCGCCCACCCCCTCTTCACGATGGCCACCGGGGTCGGTCTCGGGATCGCCGCCCGCAGCAGCTCCCTGCCCGTGCGGCTGGGCGCGCCCGTCCTCGGGTTCTGCGTGGCGGTCTGCCTGCACGCCCTGTGGAACGCCAGCGCCAGCACCGGCCTCTTCCTGCCCGCCTACGTCCTGCTGCAGGTCCCGATCTTCGCGGCGGCCGTGACGATCGCGCTCGTGGCGCGGGTGCGGGAGGCCAGGCTCATCGCCCGCCACCTGCGCGTCTACGCCGCCACCGGGTGGCTGACCGACGGGGAGGTGCGGATGCTCACCTCCTCCGCCGCCCGGCGGCAGGCCCGCGCCTGGGCGCTGCGCGCCGGCGGGCGCCCCGCCCGGACGGCGATGGCCGAGTTCCAGGACACCGCCAGC
>NZ_BAABIL010000375.1:0-5408 GCF_039542765.1 Kineococcus glutinatus | reverse complement strand
CTCGACGCGGTCCTCCTGGCCCGCCGAGGAGGACAGCTGCCAGGGCACGCTGGCCACCATCACCCCCGGCGTGTACCGCAGCCGGGCGCGCAGGCGCAGCGCCGACTGGTTGTGCAGCAGCGTCTCCCACCAGTGGCCCACGACGTACTCCGGGATGTACACGATCACCAGGTCGCGCGGGTGGCGGGCGCGCAGCGCCCTCACGTGCTCCACGACGGGCCGGATGATCTCGCGGTACGGGGAGTCCAGCACCGTCAGCGGCACCGGGATCTCCGCCTCGTCCCACCTGCGCTGCAGCGAGGCCGACTCCCGCGGGTCCACGGCCACCGTGACGGCCTCCAGGCCCGTCAGCCGCGCGGCCCGGGCGTAGGCCAGCGCCCGCAGCGTCGGCTTGTGCAGCTTGGAGACCAGGACGATGCCGCGCACCCCCGTGGGCAGCGCCTTCGCCTGCGGGGTGACCTGCGGCTCCAGCTCGCGCGCCACGGCGGTGTAGTGGCGGCGGATGAGGCGCATGTTCACGAAGATCACGGCCATGGCGAGGATGGCGATCCAGGCGCCCTGCACGAACTTCGTGAGCAGCACGATGACGAGCACGAGGCCGGTCATGGCCAGGCCGACGGTGTTGATGACGCGCGAGCGCTTCATCCGGGCCCGCGCCGCCGCGTCGGTCTCGGTGCGCAGCAGCCGCGTCCAGTGCCGGATCATGCCGGTCTGGCTCATCGTGAAGGACACGAAGACGCCGACGATGTAGAGCTGGATGAGCCGGGTGACCTCGGCCTCGAAGGCGAGGATGAGGATGATCGCCGCACCGGCCAGGGCGATGATCCCGTTGGAGAAGGCCAGCCGGTCCCCGCGGGTGTGCAGCTGGCGGGGCAGGAAGCCGTCGCGGGCCAGGATCGAGGCCAGCACGGGGAAGCCGTTGAAGGCCGTGTTCGCGGCCAGCACCAGGATCACCCCGGTGGCGGCGGTCACCAGGTAGAAGGCCGGGGTGAAGTGGTCGAAGACCGCGTCGGCCAGCTGGCCGATGACGGGGGTCTGCACGTAGGTGTCACCCACCGGCACGCCGTCGCGCAGCAGCTGCGTGGCCGGGTCCTCGGCGAAGCGCAGGCCCGTGAGGTTGGCCAGGGTGATGATGCTCAGGAGCATGGTGACCGCGATGAGCCCGAGCAGCAGCAGGGTCGTGGCGGCGTTGCGGCTCTTGGGCTTGCGGAAGGCCGGCACGCCGTTGCTGATCGCCTCCACCCCCGTCAGGGCCGCGCACCCGGAGGAGAAGGCCCGCAGGACGAGGAAGCCGCCGGCCAGGCTCGTCAGCCCCGCGGTGAAGTGGTCCTCGGCCCGCAGCTCCAGCCGGGCGCTCTGCGCCTGCGGCAGGTCGCCGAGCAGGTAGCGCCCGAAGCCCCACGCCGCCATGCCGATGATCGCCAGCATGAAGAGGTAGGTGGGGATCGCGAAGGCCGCGCCGCTCTCCCGGATGCCCCGCAGGTTCGCCGACATCAGCAGCAGCACGAGCACCACCGCGACGAGCACCTCGTGGCCCTGCACGAACGTCAGCGCCGTGGACGCGTACTGCGCCGCCGACGAGATCGACACCGCCACCGTCAGCACGTAGTCCACCAGCAGCGCGCTGGCCACCGTCAGGCCCGCCGTGGGCCCCAGGTTGACCGTCGCCACCTCGTAGTCGCCGCCACCGGAGGGGTAGGCGTGCACGTTCTGCCGGTAGGAGGTGACCACCACCACCATGACCACGACGACGGCCAGGGCCACCCACGGCGAGACCGCGTAGGCCGCGATCCCGGCGATCGACAGGGTGAGGAAGATCTCGTCCGGCGCGTAGGCCACGGAGGACAGCGCGTCGGAGGCGAAGACGGGTAGCGCGATGCGCTTGGGCAGCAAGGTCTCGGACAGCTTCTCGCTGCGGAAGGGACGACCCACCAGCAGGCGCTTGGCCGAGTCCGTGAGATCTGCGAGGGACGGCACGAACGGCCATGGTAGGCCGACGGGCCGACGGGGGAGCCCGCGCCCGCGGCGCGAGCGCGCGGTAGCGTGCCAGCGCCGGTGCGGGCGCCGGGTGGCGCAGCACCGGCGGACCGCGTCCAGAGGCCGATCGACCGACCGGAGCAGCAGTGCACATCGTGATCATGGGGTGCGGGCGGGTGGGGGCCACCCTCGCCACCACCCTCGAGCGGCTGGAGCACCGCGTCGCCGTCATCGACCAGGACGCCGACGCCTTCCGCCGCCTGGGCACCGGCTTCGGCGGCCGGCGCATCACCGGTGTCGGCTTCGACCACGACACCCTCGTGGAGGCCGGCATCGAGCACGCCGGCGCCTTCGCGGCCGTCTCCAGCGGCGACAACTCCAACATCATCGCCGCGCGGGTGGCGCGCGAGAAGTTCGGCGTCGAGACCGTCGTGGCCCGCATCTACGACCCCGGCCGCGCCGAGGTCTACCAGCGCCTGGGCATCCCCACGATCGCCACCGTGCGCTGGACGGCCGACCAGGTGCTGCGCCGGCTGCTGCCCGACGGGCCGGCCGCCGAGTACCTGGACACCAGCGGGCGCGTCGCCCTCGTCGAGATGCCCGTGCACCTGGCCTGGGTGGGACGCCGGCTCACCGCGCTGGAGGAGGCCGCCGCCGTGCGCATCGCCTACGTCACCCGCCTCGGCGTCGGCCTCGTCCCCACGCCCGCGACCGTCTACCAGGAGGGCGACGTGGTGCACGCCACCTGCGAGCAGCACCGCGTCGAGGAGGCCGCCGCCGTGCTCGCCGCGACCCCGGAGGAGGAGTCCTGATGCGCGTCGTCATCGCCGGCGCCGGCATCGTCGGCCGCTCCATCGCCCGGGAGCTGCTGGCCAACGGCCACCGCGTGCTCCTCATCGACCGCTCGCCCGCCGCCATGAAGATCCCCAGCGTGCCCGACGCCCAGTGGCTGCTCGCCGACGCCTGCGAGATCAGCAGCCTCGACGAGGCACGGCTCACCGAGAGCGACGTCATCGTGGCCGCCACCGGTGACGACAAGGCCAACCTCGTCGTCTCGCTGCTGGCCAAGACCGAGTACGGCGTGCCCCGCACCGTCGCGCGGGTCAACAACCCCAAGAACGAGTGGCTCTTCGACGAGGCCTGGGGCGTCGACGTGGCGGTCTCCACCCCCCGGCTCATGACGGCCCTGGTGGAGGAGGCCGTCAGCGTCGGCGAGCTCGTGCGGCTGTTCAGCTTCCAGCAGAGCCGCACCACCATGTCGGAGTTCACCCTCGACGAGGGCTCCCCCGTGCTCGGGCGGACGGTCGGGCAGGTGGCCCTGCCCCCGGACACCGTGCTCGTCGCGATCGTGCGCAACGACCGGCCCTCGGCCCCCCACGTCGACGACGTGCTGGAGGTCGGCGACCACCTGCTCTTCATCAGCGACCCGGACTCCGAGGGACAGCTGCAGGAGCTGCTCTCCCCGCAGCCCGACGCCCTCTGAGGACGCCCGGCCGGGAGCTCAGCCCCCCGCCGGGCGCTCGCCGTCGCCGCGGCCCTCGCCGAGGACCGCGGGATCGGACAGCGGCGTGTGGCCGCGCAGCAGCATCGCCGCGATGACCGCGACCCCGGCCACCAGCAGCGGCCAGCCCAGCACCAGCTTGCTCACCGCCAGCGCGGTCGTGCTGCCCGCCAGCAGCAGCGGCAGCTCGACGACGACGCGCAGCAGGTACATCACCAGGAAGACGGCCGTCACGTGCTGGCACAGCCGCAGCACACCCGGATCGCGGCGCCAGGCCGTGACCTCGCCCGTGACGGACCCGACGAGGAACCCCACGAGCGGCCAGCGCAGCAGCATGCTGGCCGAGAACACCACGGCGAGCCCGGCGTTGAGCAGGATGCCGGAGAGGAAGTAGTCCTCGGTGCGCCCCGTCCGCTGGGCGATGGCGGCGGCGACGGCGATGGCCACCACCCCGCCGAGGGCGTGCTGCAGGGTCTCCCGCCGCAGCAGGCGCAGCACCACCGACCCGAGCAGCGGCACCGCCGCGGCGACGACGGCGGTGCGCAGGTCCTCCCGCCAGAGCCAGGCCAGCAGGAAGGCGAGCGCGGGGAGGGCGGACTCCAGCATCCCCCGCCAGCCGCCGAGCGCGGCGTCCAGGCGGTGGCGCACGACCTCCTCGACGGTGCCCGGCCCGGCACCGTCCGCGGGCCGCGGCGGCACCGCCGCGGGGTCGTCGGCGCCGAGCCCGCCGGCCCCTGTCCCGTCCGGGGCGGACGGCAGCGGCGTCACACGGTCTCCGGGGTGAGGAGCTCGTACCGCGGGTTGAAGATCACCCGCCGGCCGTCGTCCTCGACGACCATCCCCCGCGCGGTGAGGCGGCGCCCGACCTCGACACCGGCGATGCGCCGGCGGCCCAGCCACACGAGCACCACGGTGCCGGAACCGTCGAAGAGCTCCGCCTGCAGGGTGGGCACGCCACCGCGCGGCTGCAGGGTGACCGAACGCAGCGCACCGCACACGCACGCCCGCTGGCGCACCGGCAGCGCCCGGCACGGGGTGCCGCCGTGCCGGACGGCCACCTCCTGCTCCTCCACGGCCGCCAGGTCCAGCTCGGAGGCGGTGAACCGCTGCAGGACACGTCGCCAGCGCGCCGCACCGGACGGCGCCGAAGTCTTAGCCACGCGACCAGCGTAGACGCGCCCCGGCGCCCGCGGGGCCCCTGCACCCACCCGGAGCACCCCACCCGTCCGGTCAGCGCACCTCGGTGATCTCGGGGCCGCGCTCGAAGGGCTGCAGCGGGTCCCGGTCGCCGTCGGCGGGGGCCTGCGCCGGCTGCTCCTCGCCGCCCTCGCCGCCCTCGCCGCCCTGCGCACCGGGTGGCGGCGCCATCCGGGGCAGGCTCAGCGCCAGCAGCTCCCGCGGGGCCATGGCCTCGGCGCCGCGGACCACGACCACGTCCCGCAGCACGCCCTCCAGCGCCTCCGCGGCCGCCGCGTCGTGCGCGGCGGCGCCGGCGAACACCGCGCGCAGGAACCAGCGCGGTCCGTCGACGCCGACGAAGCGGGTCGGCTGGAAACCGGTGCGGCCGTCCTCGGTGCGCACGGGCAGCCGGGCCAGCAGCTCGCGGCCGAACGTGCCGGGCACCTCGTCGACGGCGCCGCCCTGCTCGGAGACGGCCGCGGCGATCTCGGTGCGGATGTCGTCCCAGAGACCCAGGGTGCGGGGGGCGGCGAACAGCTGCAGCTGCATCGACGAGCCACCGAGGACGACGGTCAGCGCGATGGGCCGCTGGCTGCCCTCCTCGACGTCGAAGCGCAGCTCCATCCCCTCGCGACCGCGCAACCGCAGGCAGCCCAGCGCCAGGCGGTCGTCGGGCTCGCCCACCTCGGAGGCGTCGAACGGGCCCTGCGACCGGTCGAAGCGCACCGACGCCGCGACGGCCTCGCCGATC
>NZ_BAABIL010000374.1:0-7529 GCF_039542765.1 Kineococcus glutinatus | reverse complement strand
GCCGAGGGTTCCTCCACCACCGACGGGGCGTACGAGACCCTCCTCATCCGCCACCGCAGCGCTGCCGGGGCGGGCGCGCGCCCGGTGAGGGCCCCGCACCCGGCGCCACCCGTGTGCGCGATCACTTGGCCCGAACAGGGCGACCTGCGCCCCACCGCTGCGGTCGGGCAGCGGTCGCGTCGATGTCGGGAAGGAGAGCCCGACAGCAGCTGCCGCACGACTGGCCGAGGAGCACGATGAAGACCGTCCTGGCGATCGAGACCACCAAGCCGATCGGCATCCACGACCTCAACGGCTTCCTGCAGGGCATCGCGCTGCACATGCCCGGCGCCTTCGTGTCCCAGGGGCCCAGCACCCGCGGTCGCCTGACGGTCTCCGTCCTCGCCCCCGGCCCGCTGCCCCTGGAGGTCGCCGAGCAGGTGCTGGAGTCCCTGCCGCACCTGTGCGACTCCATCGCCGGCCTGTCCCTGCAGGAGGCGACGCCCCGGCGCCGGCCGGTCCCGGCCTGAGCCCGCCGGAGCCCGGGACACCCGTCGAGGAGGACCCCGTCGAGGGGCCCTACCCGAACCGGGCCGGGTCCCCCGCCCCGACGCGGACCACCTCGGCGGCGCCGGAGGACAGGTCCACCACCGTGGTGGGCTCGGTGCCGCAGTCACCGGCGTCCACGACGGCGTCCACGACGTGGTCGAGCTCCTCCTTCACGGCCCAGCCGTCGGTGGGCGGCAGCTCGTGCCCGGGCAGCAGCAGCGTGGTCGACAGCAGCGGCTCCCCCAGCTCCCGCACCAGCGCCCGGGCGACGGGGTGGTCGGGGATGCGCACCCCGACGGTGCGCTTCCTCGGGTGCGCGAGGCGCCGCGGCACCTCCTTCGTCGCGGGCAGGACGAACGTGTACGGCCCCGGGGTGGCGGCCTTCACCGCGCGGAAGGCGGCGTTGTCGAAGTCGACGAGCTCGCCGAGCTGGGCGAAGTCGGCGCAGACGAGCGTGAAGTGGTGCCCGTCGGGCAGGTGCCTGGTCCGCCGGATGCGCTCGGCCCCCTCGCGGTTGCCGACCCGGCAGCCCAGCGCGTAGCAGGAGTCCGTGGGGTAGGCGATGACGGCGTCGTCGCGCAGCATCGCCACGACCTGCGCGACGCTGCGCGGCTGCGGGTCGTGCGGGTGCACGTCGAAGTACCGGGCCACGCCGGGGAGCCTAGGAGCTGAGCCGTGGGTCGGCTTGGTGGGCGTTGCAGAGCACGGCGACCGCGGTGATGATCGCTGCGACGGCCGAGCCTCGGCGACGGCACTGCCGCAGGGCTTGCCGGTCCTTCGACCGCGCCAGGACGTGCTCGGTGGCGGCGCGGCGTCGTCGGTACAGGCGCCAGGCGTGGTCCCCCGTCATCTCGGGCATCAGCAGATCAGTCCGGGTCTGACCTGCACGCCCACGTCGAAGGCACCTGTAGTCGACGGCACCGGATGACGTCGTTCGAGGTTGCCCTGCGCCGGCCAGGTGAACGGGCACATGCCTGCTCGTCGAGCTCCGATCCCGAGTGTCAGACTGGAGTACCCCTGATGACCTCCGGAGCGCACCCGTGGCACGCATGATCGACTCCGTCCGGACGACGCTGTCGACGGACTTCGCGATCCTTTACGTCAGCCAGGACGCCGGCGACTTCCCCGGAAACTTCGCTACGTCAGGACGGGGGTGGGTGTCGGCCTATTGCGGCACGAAGTACGCCACCCTCGATGTCACGGTTGAGCGCTGGGATGGCCGCCCTGCACCCGTCGCCGGTTGGGAAGACGTCGACGAGGTGCCCTTCGAGGCCATTCCCGATGGTCCAGGGTTGGAGGTCGCAGGGTTTGAGGGGACCGGTGTGCGCCTGGGCGCCGTCGGCCTGGAGCGCGCGCGAGTGCTGATTCACGCACGAGGGCGGCACCGCTACGGATACAGCGACTTCGCCGATGAAGGACTGGAACCGGAAGAATGGCTCTTCCAGTTCTTCCCCGATCCGGACGACCTCGACGCGATGGCGGGGGGGCCGCGGTCCATCGCCAAGCGTGAAGTTCATGAGCCACAGACGATGGCGGCGTGGGAGGTAGCCCTGGGGTGGGCCCGGGCCGGGTGGCACCACTACCTGTACCAGACTCCCGGATTCCGCGAGCTGCAGCTGGCCGTTCACCACCAGGAGGGCCCGACTTCTCGTGATCACCTGCTGGAGCAGGCGTTGCCCTGGATCGCCGAGCGCCGCATTGAGGCATGGTCCAGTTCTGACCCCGCCGACATCCCGCTCATTCCTCACGAGGGAACCCCGCTGGTCCGTCAGGCTGGGCCGCCTGAATCGTGGTACGAGAGCCAGGAGCAGGAGCGTGTCCGTCAGCGAGGTCGCCTGGACCGAGTCGCCGAGATGGCACGCACGAAACGCTTGGAGGTGCTGGGAGACTTCCTGGACGCACTGACGCGGTTAGGAGTTCTCCTGGCCGAGGACGGTGATGGCGGGACGGTGTTGACACCCAATGCGCGGCCCACTGCTGCAGCACTCGTTGCCAACAATCCGGACGATCGGCGTGGTGGGTATCGGGAGGAGAACGACTACTCGAATTTTCGCTCAATCGCCGAGAACCTCGAGCACCTGGTCCGATGGGCCCCCGGGCGACGATTGCGCGCGACCGCGGAACAGATCGCTGCTCGTTTGGGTGTCACGGTCTACGAGGTGCAGGGCGGACTTGAACTCCAGCAGCATCTCCGGAAATTGCAAGTCCAGAAGGTTGATGCGGACAACCCTGAGCAGGAGGCACTCGAAGTTTGGATTCCCGACTCCTGAAGCAGGAGCCGCCGGTTGTCACGCGCCATCAGCACACCCGTCCGCGAAACCCCGTCGACCCCGTCGTCCAACGGAGTTGTCGGGCACCGGGTCGACGAGAGCAGTGCGCCTGACCCAGCGCGCAAGCGAGTTCTTCGCGAAGCGTTTCGTTGTCGGCCTCACGTTGGCGGATGCGGGCGTGCGCCTGCTCCAGCCTGCGGAGGAGGCTCGGACGTCGGCACGTGGTCGAGGTCGGCGAGGTGCAGGTGCCGCGTGTCGGCGCGCTTGATCGATCCCGGTGCGGAGCCGGTCGTCGGTGCAAAGGCGGGCCCGGGGTGCGCCGGCTTCTCGTGCGACCGCCCGGACGGTGATCGCACGCCTTTCCAGTTGCAGCTTCTCCGGTCCGGCCAGCGCCCCGTTGGGATGCCGTTGCAGGAGCGCTTCCGCGGCTCTGGTGATCACGACCGGAGCGGGCGCGGGCTGGTGGGATCTCAACGACGACACCCCCTGCTCGGCGCGAGCTGATCAGCGATGAGCCGTGGGCGCTGATCGAACCGCTCATCCCGACGCGACCACCGGCAGCACTCCCCGCAAGCGGAGGGCCCCGGAGCGGGCAGGGCGCCCGCGCCGTGATGACCGAGCTGCCATCGAGGGCATCGCCTCCGCGCTGACCACCGGACCGGCTGGACGAGGCTGCCTCAAGAGCTCGGCTACGGGTCGGGGTGGAGTCCTCCCAACGCCTGGGGCGTCATCGCCGGGGCGTCATCGCCGGGTCGTCGAACGCAGCATCAGCTGGCTGCTGTCCTTCTAGCACCTGGCCCTGCGCCATGACCACACCACCTGCACGATCACCGCCCTGGCCCCGTCGGCCGTCATCCTCATCCGCGCCAAGCACCTACCGGTTCCCGACTCGTGCAACGGCGTCTGAGGCACCCACCGGCGCCGCCGCGCGCGCTCGGCGGGCGGCTGTCGGAGCCGCGCCGTAGCGTCGCGGCCATGACCGAGGCCACCGACCAGGACACCCCCGACCAGGACACGACCAAGCAGGGCACGACCGGCCAGGGCACGACGGACGGGACGAGCACCCCCACCACCGGCGGCGACAGCCGCAGCGCCGAGAAGGACCCCGACGACTGGGCCACCGGCGACGAGCCGATGACCGGCCCGCAGCGCAGCTACCTGGAGACCCTGGCCCGCGAGGCGGGGCGCGAGCTGCCGGCGGAGCTGACGAAGGCGGACGCCTCCAAGCTCATCGAGGAGCTGCAGCAGCAGACCGGTCGCGGCGCCTGAGGAGGCCGCGTGCCCACCGACGCCCGCGGTGAGCTCAGCCAGGTCGTGGTCGACGCCGCCGACCCGAAGGGCCTGGCCCGCTGGTGGGCGCGCGCCCTCGGCTGGCGCGTCGTGCTGGCCGCCGACGACGAGGTGGAGATCGCCCCGCCGGAGGGCCTGCCGGGTCTGCCGCTGGTCTTCGTGCCGGTGCCCGACGCCAAGCGGGGCCCCAACCGGGTGCACCTGGACCTGGACACCGACTCCGTCGCCACCCAGCGGGTCACGGTGGCGGCGCTGCTCGACGCCGGCGCCCGCCGCGCCGACGTCGGGCAGGGGCAGGTGCCCTGGGAGGTGCTGGCCGACCCGGAGGGCAACGAGTTCTGCGTCCTGGACCCGCGCCCGCAGTACGAGGGCACCGGGGCGGTCGCGTCCGTCGTCGTGCAGGCGCTGGACCCACCGCGGCTGGGCCGGTTCTGGGCGCTGGCCTCCGGCTGGGACGTGGTGCGCCAGGGCGCTGACGTCGTCGCGCTGCGCCCACCCACCGGCGGGCCGTACCTGGAGCTGGTCCGCACCCGCAGCCCGCACGCGGTGAAGAACCGCTGGCACCTCGACCTGCGCCCGCGCGCGCTCACCCCCGGGCGGCGGGGCACCGCGCAGCACGCCGTGGTCGCCGCCCTGCTCGACGCCGGCGCCCGCCGCGCCGACGTGGGCCAGGGGCGCCGGCCGTGGGTGGTGCTGGCCGACCCGGAGGGCAACGAGTTCTGCGTCCTGACCGAACCGCGGGGCTGAAGGGGCCGGCGCCGCGCGGTGCCGGCCCCGGCCGTCAGTCCCGCCGGCGGTGCCCGAAGAAGTTCCGCTTGACGATCATCGCGGCGACCTCCACGGGGACCATCGACTCCCACGAGTCGTCCTCGGTGGCGATGCGCCGCAACACGTCCC
The DNA here is from genome assembly GCF_039542765.1 of Kineococcus glutinatus. Classification (NCBI taxonomy): domain Bacteria; kingdom Bacillati; phylum Actinomycetota; class Actinomycetes; order Kineosporiales; family Kineosporiaceae; genus Kineococcus; species Kineococcus glutinatus. The sequence goes on along the minus strand of NZ_BAABIL010000374.1, from coordinate 2,544 downwards.
GGCTGAGGATCGGCAGGTACTCGGGTCGGTAGTTGTCCAGGTTGACGAAGCTGCCCCGGCCGGAGAGGTAGTCGAACAGCGGCTGCAGCTCGGCGTCGACCTTCATGTCGTCCACGGTGAGGACGCCGCCGTCGGGCAGCTGCTTCATGGGGTAGACGAAGAGCTTCAGGTCGTTCTTGAACAGCCGCCCGAAGTGCTCGAGGATCCCGCCCTGCATGTGGGCGTGGTTCTCCTCGTGGAACATCTCCAGCAGGCTCGGCAGCCCCATGACGAGCCCGATGCGCTCGGTGGTGCGCTGCGCGATGTACGTCGCGAGCCGGCTGTAGTCGTAGTAGTCGGAGATGAGCACGGTGACGCCGCAGGCGCCGAGCAGGTCGGCGCGGGCGAGGAAGTCGCGGCGGTCCACCTTGTCGCCGCCCTGGCGCAGGTTGCGCATCGTGAGCTCGGCGACGGTGAGGATCGGTTTGCCCGCCACCGCCGGGTCCTGCTGGAACTTCTCCCGGGCGCACTCCAGCATGTCGATGTTGACCACCGTGGGCGGGCGGAAGCTGCCGCGCTCGACGAGGACGGCGTGCTTGCGCAGGGCCTCGCTGGGCTGGAGCACCTCCCCGTCGGAGCCGAACATCGCGGCGCCGGACAGGCCGAGCTGGACGAGCTGCAGGGCCATGGTGCGGTTGTCGACGCTGCGGAACTCGATGCCCTTGAACTTGATCATGTCGATCTCGATGCGGCCGGTGTTCAGCCGGTCCAGCAGGCTGGCGACGATCTCGTCGGGTTCGTGGCGCTGGAAGAACGCGGCGTGCAGCAGGTTGACGCCGACGATGCCGAGGGCCTCCTGCTGCTGGGCGGCGTCGTCGTCGAGCATCCGCACGTGCATGACGATCTCGCTGGGCTCGTCGTGCGGGTGGGCCTGGAACCTGACACCCATCCAGCCGTGGCACTCGTTGCCGCCGCGGTAGCTGCGCGCGACGACGGTGTCGGCGAAGGCGAAGAAGCAGGTGTCGTCGCCGCGGGTCTCCGACAGGCGCTCGATGTTCAGCGACAGCTCGTGCTGCAGCATGGCCTGCAGCCGGCCGAGGGAGACGTAGCGGTCGGACTTGCCGTACACGGCGTCGCTGACGGCCATGTCGTAGGCGGACATCGACTTGGCCATGGTCCCGGCGGCCCCGCCGGCCCGGAAGAACCAGCGGGCGACCTCCTGCCCTGCGCCGATCTCGGCGATCGTGCCGTACCAGCGTGGATCGAGGTTGATCCGCAGGGCCTTCTGCAGCGTGTCGGCGGCGATCTCCATGAGCCGTTCCGTCCTCTCCGGGCGCGGGGGGCCGAGCACCACCATGGTGTCGGCGCGCGGTGTGCGGCGCCACGTCGCGGGGTCGGTCGTGGTGCGCCCGTCACGCGGGTGCCGCCGGCTGCGCCGTCCGCGGTCACCCGGACGCCCCTCGATTTGACCCTGCGTAACAAAGTGTGCGTATCTTGTAACGCCTTACTCAGCGTTGATGAGGCGTTACACCCACATTGCACCGTGCTCACAACCTGCCTTGCGAGGACACATGGGCGACGTCGGTCTGCCGCGCGGGAGAAAACTGCTGCTCATCGCATCGACCGGGGGGCACCTGGCGGAGCTGACGATGGTCAGCGAGCTCATCGGGGCCCGCGCCGACTCCACGTGGGTCACCTTCGACCACGAGCAGAGCAGGTCCCTGCTCGCCGGCCGCGACGTCAGCTACGTGCCCTACGTGGCACCGCGCGACCTGCGCGGCGTGCTGCGCTGCCTGCCCGCCTTCCACCGCATCCTGCGCCGCGGGGACTACGACGCGGTCGTCAGCACCGGCGCCGCGGTCGCGGTCCCCGGCCTGCTCGTCGCCGCGCTCAGGGGCGTGCCGACCCACTACGTCGAGAGCGTCGCGCGCTTCGAGCGCCCCTCCCTGACCGGGCGCATCCTCAGCCTCGTGCCGGGGGTGCGGGTCTACACCCAGCACGCGTCCCGGGCCGGCCGGCGGTGGCGGTTCGACGTCTCCGTCGTCGACGCCCTCTCCCGCCCCGCGGACCGCTCCCCCGCCCGCCGCGCCTCCAAGGTGTTCGTCACGCTCGGGACCATCAAGCCCTACCGCTTCGACGCCCTCGTCGACCGGGTCAAGGCCATGCTCCCCGAGGGCACCAGCGTCACCTGGCAGGTCGGCGAGACCCGTCGCGACGACCTGCCCGGCGAGGTGCACGAGTACCTGTCGGCACCGGAGTTCGACCGCATCGCCGCGGAGGCCGACGTCGTGGTCTCCCACGCCGGCGTGGGGTCGATCATGCGCCTGGCGCAGCTCGGCCCGCAGCTGGTCATCGTGCCGCGCCGGGCGTGCCGCGGCGAGCACGTCGACGACCACCAGCAGGAGACCCTGGAGGTCATCAGGGCCCTGGACGTGGGCACCTGCCGCGAGGCCGACGAGCTCCGGCCGAGCGACCTGCTGCTCGAGGCGACCCCGGTGCCGGCCGGGGCCGGGGTGGGCGCCGGGCGCACCCCCGGACCCCTCGCACCGCCCGAGGTCGACCTCA
>NZ_BAABIL010000373.1:0-3641 GCF_039542765.1 Kineococcus glutinatus | reverse complement strand
CCGGCGTCGGCGAGGGCGGCGCGCGCCCCCGCGAGGCGGTCGTCCACCTGCTGCAGGCCGGCCGGCCCGCCGGCGAACGCGATGCGGCGGTGGCCGCGCTCGAGGAGGTGGGCGACGGCCAGCCGCCCGCCCTGGACGTCGTCGACGCCGACCGAGCAGGTCCGCCCGCCGGGGGCGGTGCGGTCGACGAGGACCACGGGGCGCCGGCTGGCGAGCAGTTCCCCGATCCGCTCGGGGGAGGTGTCGACGGGGGACAGCAGAACCCCGGTGACGCGCTGTTCGCCGAGGACGTCGAGGTGGTGGCGCTCGCGGGCGACGTCCTCGTGGCTGCTGCAGACCAGCAGGACGAGGTCGGCGGCGTCGGCGGCCTCCTGCGCGCCGCGGGCCACGTCCGCGAAGAACGGGTTGGCCACGTCGAGGACGACGAGCGCGAGGAACCGGCTGCGCCCGGCGCGCAGGTGGCGGGCGGACTCGTTGCGCACGAACCCGAGGTCGGCGATCGCCTGCTGCACGCGCTCGCGGTTGGTGGTGGAGACGGCGTCGGGGCGGTTCAGGACGTTGCTGACGGTCCCCACGGAAACACCCGCGCGCGCGGCGACCTCCTTGATGCTCACGGGGGGCATCTCAGGATGCTAACGGGCGCCGGGTGGGGGTGGGGCCCTTGACGCGACCGTCCGCGCGTCGTACCTTGGCGATGTCATGAAACGTTTCACAAAGGAGTGGCGCGATGACGCGATCACAGGTGTCGGGGGAGCGGCGGTGAGCCGGGTCGTCATCACCCTGCAGGTCCGCCCCGACCGGCTCGAGGAGTACCGCGAGCGGCACGCCGCGGTGTGGCCCGAGATGCTGCGCGCGCTGCGCGACGCGGGCTGGAACGCCTACACGCTCCACCTGCGACCCGACGGCCTCCTCGTCGGCGTCCTGGAGACCGACGACCTCGACGCCGCCGTGGCCGCCATGGGCGCCACCGACGTCAACGCCCGCTGGCAGGCGGAGATGGCCCCCTTCTTCGCCGGGCTGGAGGAGGCCCCCGACCGCGCCATGCGCCCCCTCGAGCTCGTCTTCGACCTCGACGCCCAGCTCGCCGCCGCCGGCGAGGCGACCACCCAGGCCCCGACCGACCGGAACCCCGACCAGGAGCACAGCCATGACCGTTGACGCACAGGACGCGCTGCAGGCCCTGCGGGGTTTCGGGATCGAGCTGCCCTCGTGGGCGTTCGGCAACTCCGGCACCCGGTTCAAGGTCTTCCCCCAGCCCGGCGTCCCCCGCGACCCGTTCGAGAAGATCTCCGACGCCGCGCAGGTGAACCGCCACACCGGCGCCGCGCCGCGGGTGTCGCTGCACATCCCCTGGGACCTGGTCGACGACTTCGGCAAGCTCGTCGCCCACGCCGCCGACGAGGGCGTCGCGATCGGGGCGATCAACTCCAACACCTTCCAGGACGAGGACTACAAGCTCGGCTCGCTCACCCACGCCGACCCCCGGGTGCGCGCCAAGGCCGTGGCCCACCACGTGCAGTGCATCGACGTCATGCGCGCCACCGGCAGCCGCGACCTGAAGATCTGGCTGCCCGACGGGCTGAACTACGCCGGCCAGGACGACATCCGCGACCGGCAGGAACGCCTGGCGGACTCCCTGCGCGAGATCTACGCAGCCCTCGACGCCGAGCACCGCATCCTGCTCGAGTACAAGATCTTCGAGCCGCACTTCTACACGATGGACATCCCCGACTGGGGCACCTCGCTGCTGCACTGCCTGGACCTGGGCCCCCAGGCCACCGTCGTCCTCGACACCGGCCACCACGCCCCCAGCACGAACATCGAGTTCATCGTCGCCCAGCTGCTGCGCGTCGGGCGGCTGGGGGCCTTCGACTTCAACTCCCGCTACTACGCCGACGACGACCTCATCGTCGGCTCGGCCGACCCCTTCCAGCTGTTCCGCATCATGAACGAGATCGTGCGGGCCGACGCGCTGCGCCCGGACTCCGGCGTCAACTTCATGCTCGACCAGTGCCACAACATCGAGGAGAAGATCCCCGCGCAGATCCGCTCGGTGCTGAACGTGCAGGAGGCCACCGCCAAGGCCCTGCTCGTCGACCGCGCCGCGCTGCGCGCCGCCCAGCAGGCCGGTGACGTGCTGGCCGCGCACGCTGTCCTGATGGACGCCTACAACACCGACGTGCGCGCCCCGCTGGCCGACCTGCGCGAGTCCCAGGGCCTGCCGAGGGACCCGGCCGCCGCCTACCGCGCCTCCGGGTACGCCGCCAAGATCGCCGCCGAGCGCGTCGGGGGCGCCCAGGCCGGCTGGGGCGCCTGACCCCGCAGCACGCGTCCCGCCAGCACCCCGCAGCGACCCCCGCCCCGACCCCTCCCCGAGGAGAACCAGCATGAGCACGACGTCCGAAGCGCTGATCGCGCGCAGCAACCGCCTCGGCGCCGATCCGCGCAACACCAACTACGCCGGCGGCAACACCTCCGCCAAGGGCGTCGACCGCGACCCCGTGACCGGCGGGGACGTCGAGCTGCTCTGGGTCAAGGGGTCCGGCGGGGACCTGGGCACCCTCACCGGGGCGGGGCTGGCGGTGCTGCGGCTGGACCGGCTGCGCGCCCTGGTGGGCACCTACCCGGGCGTGGAGCGCGAGGACGAGATGGTCGCCGCGTTCGACTACTGCCTGCACGGGCGCGGCGGGGCGGCGCCCTCCATCGACACCGCGATGCACGGGCTGGTCGACGCCGCGCACGTGGACCACCTGCACCCCGACTCCGGGATCGCGCTGGCCACCGCCGCCGACGGCGAGGCGCTGACCAAGGAGTGCTTCGGCGACCGCGTGGTCTGGGTGCCCTGGCGCCGGCCCGGTTTCCAGCTCGGCCTCGACATCGCCGCCGTCAAGGAGGCCAACCCGCAGGCGATCGGCTGCATCCTCGGCGGGCACGGCATCACCGCGTGGGGCGCCACGAGCGAGGAGTGCGAGCGCAACTCCCTCGACGTCATCCGCACCGCCGAGCGCTTCCTCGCCGAGCGCGGCAAGGCGGAGCCCTTCGGCGCCGTGGTGCCCGGGTACGAGGCGCTGGAGGCGCAGCAGCGGCGCACCCGAGCGGCCGAGCTGTTCCCGCTGCTGCGCGGCCTGGCCTCCACCGACGCCCCGCAGGTGGGGCACTTCACCGACTCCGACGTGGTGCTCGACTTCCTCGCCCGCGCCGAGCACCCCCGGCTGGCGGCGCTGGGCACCTCCTGCCCCGACCACTTCCTGCGCACCAAGGTCAAGCCGCTCGTGCTGGACCTGCCCGCCACTGCGGGGCTGGAGGAGGTGCAGCGCCGGCTGCGCGAGCTGCACGCCGTCTACCGCGAGGACTACGCCGCCTACTACTCCCGCCACGCCGACGCCGACTCCCCGGCGATGCGCGGCGCCGACCCGGCCATCGTCCTCGTCCCCGGCGTGGGCATGTTCTCCTTCGGCCGCGACAAGCAGACCGCGCGGGTGGCCGGGGAGTTCTACGTCAACGCCATCAACGTCATGCGCGGTGCGGAGGCGGTGAGCACCTACACGCCCATCGAGGAGTCGGAGAAGTTCCGCATCGAGTACTGGGCGCTGGAGGAGGCCAAGCTGCAGCGGATGCCCAGGCCCAAGCCGCTGGCCACC